>JBAWYD010000006.1:0-40173 GCA_037143735.1 Deltaproteobacteria bacterium | reverse complement strand
TGTTTGCGTATGAATCCTTCACTATTTCGGATCAGCCACGATACAATGCAGGATCTTGAAGATTAAACGATCCCCGCCCTGCCCTGAACGACGAGAATAGCAATCAAGGCAAACACAACCGCCAGGATGATGACAAGCTTTACGATTTTCTTTGATTTTTCGCTCATATGCAATCCTTTCTTCTGTGAAATTTTTACAAAAACGCCGAAAAACACAATGGAGTTTCTCGCTGAGAGTATTGTCAGGTTTTAGGCAGTCTTGCATGGCCACCATTAAATCTTTTGCTTTTATAAAGACTCCTCGCAACAAGTTATCAGGTTCAGTCATATTTCCGTATTTATCTACTTGCATACGAATGAAGGTTAGATAATAAAAAATGGCATAATATAAAAAAACCGCCAACTGTTTCCACAACAGTGGCGGCCCGACCAACTTGCAATATTCCTCCAGAGACTTGTCTCTGAACCCTAGATCAATATTTAATTTGCAACTATGCTATATGATCAGTTTACAAAAGTCAATTTTTTTCAACCAGCTATAAACCGCAATATGATTCTTACCGTAATCAGCAGTGTTTTAATCACAAGCGCGGGAGGAAGGAGACGAGTGCTCTCGTTGCCACGAAGCGTGAGGAGCCGGTTTCTTAAGTGCCGTTGATTTCGGATTGAGTGTGCCAGGAGAATCGTATGGCAAAAGATGAGGCAGCTATTTTTGAAATAGATTTTCGAAAGTATTTTTGATGAGTCTGTCAAGTCAAATTAAAAAGCGCCTCAGAAAGAGGCGCTTTTTAGTTCGTAGTGAAATTGAAAGTTTATTTTATAAATAGCGGGGCAAAAATGACAGAGACCACAGACATGACCTTGATCAGGATGTTCATGCACGGACCGGCAGTGTCCTTGAAGGGATCGCCCACCGTATCGCCAACTACGGCCGCCTTGTGCGTGTCTGATCCCTTGCCTCCCAGGTTGCCTGCCTCAATGTATTTCTTGGCGTTGTCCCAGGCGCCCCCGGCATTGGCCATGAAGATGGCCATGAGGAAGCCGACAACAAGAGAACCTGCCAGATAGCCGCCCAATGCCTCGACACTCCAGAGGCCGATAATAATAGGACTGACAACGGCAATTACCGAGGGAACGATCATCTCTTTCAAGGCCGCCTTTGTGGAGATGTCCACGCATTTTCCATAATCAGGACGTGCGTCTTCCCTCCCTTCTCTGAGACCGGGAATTTCCCTGAATTGCCGCCGCACTTCCTCGATCATCTTGAATGCCGCCCGGCCAACAGCCTTGATGGCCATGGATGAGAAGAGAAAAGGAAACATGCCGCCTAAAAACAGACCAATGAGGGTCGTGGTAGTCAGTATATCAATTCTATCCAGGTTAACCTTTTCAGCAAAGACCTTGAAATAGGCCAGAGCCGTAACCGCTGCCGAGGCAATGGCAAACCCCTTGGCAATCGCAGCGGTGGTGTTGCCTACGGAATCGAGAGAATCGGTGATTTCTCTGACGCTCTTGTCCTGGTGGCTCATCTCTGCGATACCGCCGGCGTTATCGGATATGGGGCCATAGGCGTCAACGGAGACCACGATACCTGTGGTTGCCAGCATGCCGATGGCTGAGAGTCCAATGGCGAAAATCCCGCCTCCCGTCATGGCCCACTCACCTGCAATGTACGATACGTACATGGCAATACACAAAAGAATGACAGACCATGCAGTGGAGCGCATTCCCGCCGCAAGTCCCGCCAGGATACAGGTGGCGCTCCCCGTTTTTGAAGACTCGGCGATATCTTTGACTTCCTGAAACCGGTCGGAAGTATAGATTTCTGAAACCTGGCCTATGGCCATGCCGGCAAAAAGTCCGGCTACGATGGCCCAGAAAAAACCGGACGGATTATTCACTCCCGGAGTGTCGGCAAGGACGATATCAACCAGGAAGTAACAGGCGATTGTCGTGAGGATAGCCGCGCTGTAGGTGCCGAAGCTTAAGGCCTTTCCCGGGTGGCCGCCCGGCTTACTCCTGACCAGGAAACAGGCTGCTCCTGAGCAGATGATGCCTACAGCGGCAATAAGAAGGGAAAGAATCGCTCCTTTGAAGCCGAGCAGCATGGAGCCGAGGGCCAGCGGTGCGACAATAGCACCAACGTAGGACTCATAGAGGTCGGCTCCCATACCGGCCACGTCGCCGACATTGTCACCGACGTTGTCGGCGATAACGGCAGGATTCCGGGGATCGTCTTCGGGAATGCCGGCTTCCACCTTTCCCACCAGGTCCGCGCCGACATCGGCCGCCTTGGTGAAGATGCCGCCGCCCACGCGGGCAAAGAGTGCGATTGTAGATGCCCCGAGTCCGAAGCCGGGGATGATATCCTCGAAAACATTTTTGGCGGCTATTTGGACAGAACCAAAGGTAAATGTAGCGCCGATTTTGTCGAGACCAAAAAAGAAGTAAAAGATCATGAAGCACAGGCTGACACCCAGAAGGCCGAGGCCGGCAACGGTCATGCCGCTGACGGCGCCGCCCCGGAAGGCGATGAGCAGCGCAGGCGGAAGGCCGCCTGTCTTGGCGGCGTTTGTCGTTCTGGCATTTGCCCTTGTAGAGACGTAAAGACCAACGAAGCCGGCAGTTCCTGAGAAAATCGCCCCCACAATATAAGCGATAGCCGTCAGGGGCTGCTTGAGCCAGAACACCATGACGAGGGCCACAAATACGAGGACATAGGCCACCGTTGTGTATTCCCGTTTGAGAAAGGCCATAGCGCCCTCCTGGATGGCTTTTGAAATCTCTATCATCTTATCTGTTCCCGGAGACTGCTTGAAAACAAAATAAGCAAAATAGGCAGCCGTGAAAAGTCCTAAAATAGCCGCAATGGCGGATAAAACAACTGAATACATCCTTTTCCTCCTTTATTAAAAAAATGATATAGCCTTACCCTGTCAGGGTAGATAAAAAAATAAAGCAAACTTATTTGTAAAAAAAGCCGCACATCATTCATCTTCGTTTGCCGGCGCGGGTGTCCTTTCATTGTAGTGGTTCATGGCGGTCTGAACGCCTGATGTTATCATCTCTGTCACCGCATCGCTTCCCGTCGTGACGATATGAGACAGTTCTTTCAGCTCTTCTTCCGTAAAGGGTTTGAGAACGTAATCTTCTGTCATTGATTTGATCGGGGGCTTGCCGATACCAAATCTCACCCTGATAAATTCCGGATCACCCACATGATCGATAATGGACGTCAGCCCCTTGTGCCCGGCGTGACCTCCCCCTGCCTTAATCCGGATAGACGGAAAAGGCAGATCAAGATCATCATGGATGACGATCATGTTCTTGGGGTCTGTTTTAAAGTAATCTACGATTTTCTTTACAGCGACACCGCTGAGATTCATATACGTCTGCGGTTTTGCAAGAAAAACGGGGATGCCGTCTATCCTGCCCTTTCCAAAGAAGGCATTGAACCCTTTCTGATTTACAGAAATCCGGTGATTGGAAGCCAGTTGATCCAGGACCAGAAACCCCATATTGTGCCTGCTGAATTGATACCGACTGCCTGGATTTCCCAGCCCGATGATCAGCTTCAATGAAGACCTCTCGCTTTTTATTGTTCAGGGGCCGTCATTACTCTTTGGCTTCTTCATCAACTTTTGCTGGCGCCGTTTCAGCGCCCTCGGCCGCCTCGCCTTCCCTGGTGACTCGTGTGGTACTCACCGTTGCAATTGGGGCGTCTTCAGGATCGAGGATGGTAATATCGTCAGCTATCTTTATATCCTGTACCCTGATGGCGTCACCGATATCAAGGCTTGAAACGTCTACCTCAATAAAGTCGGGCAGTTTTCCCGGGAGACAGGAGACTTTCAGGTCTCTCTTCAAGTGGTGCAATTCACCACCGTTATCGATTCCCACAGGCACTCCGATGAAGTGGATGGGAATGTCAAAGGTGATCATCTGGTCCATCCTGATTTCATAGAAGTCGGCATGTAAAAGTCGTTTTGTCAGGGGGTCGGTCTGGATTTCCTTGATCATGGAGAGTTTCTCCATGTTTTTCCCATCATCGATCAGAAGTTTTATAAAAACATTTTCTTCTTTGCTTTTTAAAAGCTTTATCAATTCGGAGGTATTCACCGCCAGTTGAATCGATTCTGATTTAGGACCATAAAAAACCGCCGGTATGAATCCTTTGACTCTCAACCTTCTGGAATGTCCTTTTCCAGACTGATTGCGAACATGAACGTTTAACTCACTTACTTCCATCACTTCCTCCTATATAAAAAGTGAACTGACTGATTCATTATAATAAATTCGTCGAACGGCTTTGCTTAACAGACCGGCGACGGACAATACTTTAATGCGGTTGCAGGCTTTAGCCCTTTCGCTTAACGGGATCGTATCCGTGACGATGATTTCTTTCATGTTGGAATTTTCGATTCTGTCCAGGGCAGGTCCTGAAAGGACAGGATGGGTGCAGCAGACTGAGACCTCAAGAGCGCCTGCTTCCTCAAGAGCTTTTGCAGCCTCGGTGACCGTTCCTGCCGTATCAATCATGTCGTCAAAGATTATAACCCTTGCCCCCTTGACATTTCCGATGATATTCATGACCCGTGCTTCATTCGGTCCCTCTCTTCTCTTGTCGATGATGGCCAGGTAAGCATCCAGCCTTTTTGCAAAGGCTCTTGCTCTTTCGACGCCTCCCGTATCCGGGGAAACGATTACCACATTGCCCTGGTATTTTTCCTTGATGTGATCCAAAAGAACGGGGGTCGCAAACAGGTTGTCCACGGGAATGTTGAAGAATCCCTGAATCTGACCGGCATGCAGGTCAAGAGATAAAACGCGGTTGGCCCCTGCCGCGGTGATCAGATCAGCAATGAGTTTGGCGGATATGGGCGCCCTCGGGGCTACTTTCCTGTCCTGTCTCGCGTAGCCGTAATACGGAATGACGGCGGTGATCCTGTCTGCGGACGCCCTCTTCATGGCGTCAATCATGATGAGAAGTTCCATGCAGGTCACATTGACGGGCGTACATGTGGACTGAATGATGAAAACATCCATTCCGCGCACATTCTCGTTGATTTCAACCCTTGTCTCACCGTCACTGAAGGTGGTAACGCTGGCTTTTCCAAGGGGTACCCCTAAATTGTCACAGATCTTCCCGGCCAGTTCCAGATTTGCATTACCTGAAAAAATCCTTATTCTGTCGAGCATGGATATCCTCTCAAAATAAAAGCGATCATCAGATCATATTGGCTGGGGCGGGAGGATTCGAACCTCCGTATGCAGGATCCAAATTCCTGAGTCTTACCGCTTGACGACGCCCCATCCCGATTACAAAAAAGCATCGTGAAATAACAACTGAAAGATCAGATCTGGTGTGCTCTGAAAACGGACCATGCGCCCGTTCCCATTTCTCTCAGAACTGCCTCTGCCTTCGATGCCTTCTTTTCCTGTGTAAAAATTCCGAAAACGGTAGGTCCGCTTCCTGACATCAGGGCGCCATGGGCACCTTGTTTCAGAAGAAGATCCTTAAAATGTTGTAAAATCGGGTAAAGATTCAGAGTCACTTTCTCAAGATCATTGTAAAGCGTCTTTACCAGATCCTCCACAGTATAAAGACGAGAACATTTATACTTTAATGCCCTTTTTGTCAATCTGAAATTGAGTTTGTCATAAACCATTTTTGTGGATACTTCAAAGGAAGGCGTAACCAGGACAAACCACAGGGATGGTATTTCTTCAACGGATTGAAAATGATCGCCGATTCCCGTCGCCCAGGCGGTCTTTCCGAAAATAAAAAAGGGGACGTCCGCCCCGAGTGTGGATCCCATTTTCATGAGATCATCGATCGTGCATGGCAGGTTCTGCATTTCGTTCAAGGCCATAAGGGTTGTAGCGGCATTGGAACTTCCGCCGCCAAGGCCTGCCGCCACGGGAATGCTCTTCCTGATGGTTATATGAATTCCCCGTGGACAGGATGTGTGTGAGAAAAATATTTTTGCTGCCTTGTAAACGATATTTTCCTCATTTTCCGGCAGCGTACTGTCCGGACAGGTGACGGTGATACCGTGTTCAATGGGCGAGAACAGCATTTCGTCATAGAGACTGATTCTCTGCATCAGGGTTAGTATGTCATGATAGCCGTCTTCTCTCTTCCTCAGGACCCGGAGGTGAAGGTTTACCTTTGCCGGCGACAACCTCCTGATCATCATTTAGTCTTTTCCTTCACATATCTCAACTTCAGCTCAAACAGCAACCCGTCGATAAGGCTCTTCTCCCCCTCGTCAAGATTTCCTGCCGTTTTATCCTTGAGCATGCTCAATAGATCTATGGTTTGTTTTGCCGCGGGCAGATTCCGTTCTGATTTTTTTGACACCGGATCCGGAAAATCGCCGAAATGGTACATGGCGCTTGTGCTCAGAGAAAGAACGAAACTGGCAAAATTAACATCAGGGTAATGTTCTTCCGCCTGCGTCTCTTGACTATCCGTTGTTGTTTTATCTGCAGGACTTTCCTTTTTCTGATCAGGGGCGGTTTCTTCGGCCTTTTTCGGTTCCTCCTGGCGTACATCTCCGGACTCGTCAAACAGTCGCTTGTCTTTTATTACAAACCCCTTTTCTTTTTTGTCTTCTTCCATGAAAAGCTCCTTATAAAACAGTATTTGAAGGTCAATGGGTTCTACACAGGTCTCATGCTCTTCAGCCTTGCAATACGTTCTTCAACGGGGGGATGGGTGCTGAAGAGATTCATGAGAGATTTTCCCGACAGGGGATTGACAATAAACATGTGGGCCGTTGATGGATTTGCATCCATCGGTACCGCCTGGGATGCCCGGGATAATTTTTCCAGAGCGCCCGCCAGGCCGTAAGGCTTCTGCGATACCCTGGCGCCGCCCTCATCGGCAAGATATTCCCGCGATCTGGAAATGGCCATCTGAATGATGGTTGCTGCGATAGGGGCAAGAATGGCCATGAGTATAAGGCCGACAATGCCGCCTCCCTCTTCATCATTATCGCGGCTTGCCCCTCCAAAGATGGCTGCCCATTGCGCCATGTTGGCCAGCATGACGATGGCGCCCGCCAGGGTTGCCGCAATGGACCCGATCAGCATATCCCTGTTTTTGATGTGCGTCAGTTCGTGGGCGATGACCCCTTCAAGTTCATCTTTGTTCAATATCCTTAAAATCCCTTCTGTAACGGCTACGACGGCATGGTGTTCATTCCGTCCCGTGGCAAACGCATTGGGTGTATCTTCGGGAATGATGTAAACCTTCGGCATGGGAAGAGAGGCTTTCAGCGCCAGGTTCTTTACCATAGCATACAGGTCCGGGGCCTGACTTTCCGACACTTCCTGTGCTTTGTACATCCGTAAAATCAGTTTATCGGAAAACCAGTAACTTCCGAAGTTCATCACCATGGCAAACACAAATGCGATGACGACACCCTGTTGCCCGCCGAAATAGCCTCCGATGAGCATCAAAAGACCCGTCAGGGCGCCAAGCAATAAACCTGTCTTAACGATATTCATTCAAAACCTCCTCTTATCTCTTTTTAAATACCATCTCTCCGGAATCCGTCAAGTCAACCAGGATATGATCGCCTTCGGCAAATGTCCCCTCCAGAATCTTCATGGCAAGGTTGTCGAGAATCAATTTCTGGAGCGCTCTTTTGAGCGGCCTTGCACCGTAAACCGGACTGTAGCCCGTTTTTGATATATAATTTTTTGCAGCTTCTGTCAATTCGAGGGAGAGCTTCCTTTCCTTGAGTCGCTTTTCAATCATGCCGATCTGGATATCAATGATCCTTTCGATGTCACTCATATCTAATGATCTGAACGTAATCACGTCGTCGATCCGATTCAGAAATTCAGGTCTGAAGGCGGATTTTAACGCCTCCGTTGTTCTTGCCCTTTTTTCCTCTTCACTCAGAGTCTGATCCTGTATCCATTGGCCTCCGATATTTGAGGTCATGATCACGACGGTGTTCTTGAAATCAACCGTCCTCCCGTGGCCGTCGGTCAGCCTGCCGTCGTCAAGGATCTGGAGGAGGATATTGAATACATCAGGATGGGCCTTTTCAATCTCATCAAACAAAAGGGCCGAGTAGGGCCGTCTCCGGACAGCCTCCGTCAGATATCCGCCTTCGTCATAACCCACATAACCGGGAGGCGCTCCGATCAATCTGGCAACGGAGTGCTTTTCCATGTACTCAGACATGTCAATTCTGATCATGGCCTGTTCATTGTCGAACATGAACTCAGCCAGGGCTCTGGCCAGTTCCGTCTTGCCGACGCCCGTCGGTCCCAGAAAGATAAATGATCCAATGGGACGGTTCGGGTCCTGAAGTCCCGACCTCGCTCTTCTCAAGGCGCTGGAGACGGCGGTAATGCCCTCGTCCTGACCGATGACGCGATGTTTGAGGCGTTCTTCCATATGGATCAGTTTCTGGACATCGCTTTCCATCATGCGTGCCAGGGGAATGCCCGTCCAGTTGGCGACCACCTCCGCGACATCCTCCTCATCCACTTCTTCTTTCAACATCTTCTCGTCTTTCTGGATTTGAGAAAGATTCGTGTGTTCCAGTTCCAACGCTTTGTTCAGTTCCACAAGCCTTCCGTAACGGATCTCCGCCGCCCCGGCAAGGTCTCCGCTTCTCATGGCACTGAGTTCTTCCGTTTTTAATTCTTCGATTCTGCCTTTAATCGTTTGGATCTTCCGGATGGCTTCTTTCTCGCTTCCCCAGTGCACCTTCATCCTGTCCATGGATTCCCTGAGGACGGCCAGTTCTTTATCAATTTTATCGCGCCTTTCCCGCGTCGTCTTGTCCATTTCGTTTTTCAGGGACTGACGTTCGATTTCAAGCTGAATCACTTTTCGGTCTATGGCATCGATTTCCGCCGGCATGCTGTCGAGTTCGATGCGCAGGTGCGAAGCCGCTTCATCAATCAGATCGACGGCCTTGTCCGGCAGGAAGCGGTCGCTGATATAACGATTCGAGAGAGTCGCCGCGGCGATGATGGCCGTATCCTTGATTCTGACGCCATGGTGAACCTCGTACCGTTCTTTAAGGCCTCTCAGGATGGCAATGGTATCTTCAACCGTTGGCTCCCGTACGATGATCGGCTGGAACCGGCGTTCCAGGGCAGGATCTTTTTCAATATGCTTGCGGTATTCATTGAGCGTTGTTGCTCCCACGCAGCGCAATTCTCCACGGGCGAGGGCAGGCTTCAGCATATTGGATGCGTCGACCGCCCCTTCAGCCGCGCCGGCTCCCACAACGGTGTGAATTTCATCGATGAAAAGGATAATTTCTCCTTGGGCGCCCATCACTTCTTTCAATACTGCCTTCAGCCGTTCTTCAAATTCTCCCCGGTATTTTGCGCCTGCCACCAGGGATCCGATGTCAAGGCCAATAATCCGTTTGTTCTTGAGGCTGTCCGGAACATCGCCGTTGACGATGCGCTGGGCCAGGCCTTCCACAATGGCCGTCTTGCCGACCCCCGGTTCCCCGATGAGAACGGGATTGTTCTTCGTCCTCCGGGATAGAACCTGCATGACTCTCCTGATTTCATCATCCCTTCCGATGACGGGATCGAAAGAACCTTTCCGGGCCAGTTCATTGAAATCACGGGCATAACGCTTAAGTGCCTGGTACTTCTCTTCCGGATTTGGATCGGTCACGCTCTGACTTCCTCTGATTTCTACAAGTACCTTGAAAATGTTGTCCTTCGTGATGCCGCCTTCCCGGAGTATCCTTGCGGCATAACCTTCTTTTTCCTCTGTTGCGGCAATCAGAATGTGTTCCGCACTGACGTACTCGTCTTTCATCCGCGCTGCTTCAACCAGTGCTGCGTCCAGTATCTTGTTGAGCCTCGGACTGATATATGTCTGCCCGGTTCCCGCTCCTTCTATCCTCGGTTGCTTTTCGAGGGCTTTTGTCAATTCGTTTTCAACAGCCTTCGGATCCGCCCCGAGTTTTTTGAAGATTTCACCGGTGATACCCTGGGGCTGTTTGAGGAGCGCAGTCAGAAGATGCTCCACTTCGACAGCCTGGTGTCCGCGGGTATTTGTCAGGGATTGGGCCTCCTGCAAGGCTTCCTGAACCTTTAAGGTAAATTTGTCAAATCTCATGTTCCTCACCGCCTGATGTATTATTAATCAATCGGTTTATCAATGTGCACGAATATTTTGCCGTTCTTGAATACCATTACATTTCCCGTGGATTCAGACAGAACAATGGCAATGGCATGGGTAACGCTTGTAATCCCGGCCGCGGCGATGTGCCTGCTTCCCAGTCCCTGTGGAAAATCCTTGCTGTCGAGAGATGCGCTGAGATACCTTCCCGACGTAATGATGACCCCGTTGTCTTTTATGATAAATGCGCCGTCGATGGCCGAGAATTCCTTGATCGTCTCCATCAAGTCGGGATTCAGAATGTTGCGATCTTCTTCACGATATCCCATGAATGGATTGATAACCATCTGCCTTGAGAGTTGAAGTACCCTTTCATGATCTCCCAGGATGAAAATAGTACCCACTTTACGTCCTTCTCTCCCCTGGGCGGCCAGTTCCAGGGTTATATTGAGGACGGCGCCGAACACTTCAGGGTACACGCCGTCGGTGATATCGGTAATATTATCGAGTGTTAATATCTCGAATTCTTTTCCCACATCGATGACAAACATGCTGTCCACGTATCCGAATTTCGGAACGCCGCTTAAGCAAACAAGCTTATCCCCTTTTTTGAACAGCCCTGTGGCAATGCCTTTGGTGATGGCAATTTTTATCTGACCGACCCTTGTGAGTTTGACATTCGGCACATTAAGAACAGGCGCTGAACCCCTGAATCTTTCCGGTATTTGCCCATCGCCTTTTGTAACAAGAATCAGATCGTAACAGGGTTTTTCATCCTGGGATACAGGTAGATCGGAAGCCAGCTCTGCGTACAACAGGATAGCCCTTGCATTGATTTCTTTTGCAATTTTGCATGCTGCTTCCATGATCGTTTTGTTCATCGTGTCCATGAATGGTATCTCCCGATGCGTTATTTGAGTGATTGTAAATTAACCATAAGTAAGACGCATGTCAAGGTATAGACGTTTGAAATGACCGTCGAAAATAAAAAGACTTGACTGCCGGAGGATTATCATAAATAGTTCTCCGATTTGAAACCTTGGGATTATTTTCTGCGTTTTTTTCTTCTGTCGATGTGACGGGGATTCTATGATTCAAAGGTTTCGCTTTAAAATCAGACGTTGGAGGCATATGCGTTGGAGCTACCCGCGGTTACCAGCACCATTGACATCTACATATCTCAGATCAACCGTTTTCCCATCCTGACGGCGGAGGAAGAATTCAAAGTTGCCGTCAGACTGAAGAAATTCAATGATATGGAAGCTGCAGAGAAACTCGTTGTATCGAATCTGAGATTTGTGGTCAAGATTGCCCACGAATATCGAAACTACGGATTTAAACTTGCCGATCTGATTCAGGAAGGGAATATCGGCCTCATGCATGCGGTGAAAAAGTTTGACCCCTATAAGGGGTACAGACTCATATCGTATGCCGTCTGGTGGATCAGGGCGTATATACAGAATTATATTATCAAGTCATGGAGTCTTGTTAAAATCGGGACCACCCAGACGCAAAGAAAATTGTTTTTCAAACTGAATCAGGCAAAGAAGCGGCTTCAGGGTTTTTCACAGAAAAATCCGGAATTCGGAGAAATTGCGGAATCACTTGGCGTCAAGGGATCGGAAATTGAAGAGATGGATATGCGCCTGAGCAACCGCGATCTTTCTCTGGATGCGTATGTCAGTGATGAAGGAGAATCCACCCACATCGATTATCTGACGTACGATGGCGAAAGTCAGGAAACGGCTCTGATTAAGAAAGAAGAAATGGAACTCGTTAAGAGAAATATCGCAGGAGCTCTGACCAATCTGAATGAAAAGGAAAGTTATATCATCAAACACCGCGTCATGACTGACAAGCCCCAGACGTTGCAGGAAATCGGCAATAAATACAATATTACAAGAGAAAGGGCCAGGCAGATAGAAAAGCAGGCGCTGAAGAAGTTGAGACTGGCGATCCCCTATCTTGGAGAAGAAAAAATATTGCTGGAGGACAAAAAGGATTAAAAAGCCCTGACGAGACGGAAGCCTATGTCATAGCTCTGAACCATCGGGTAGTCCTGGCCGCGAAAGGCGGATGTCAGTGTGGTGCTGTTGTTGGGCCATGATCCGCCGCGCATGACGCGGTGCTGTCCCGCAGCCGGCCCTGCCGGATCCGTCGCCGCAACGGACGGATAATCATCGTTCCAATCGGCGCACCATTCCCACACGTTGCCGTGCATGTCGTAAAGACCTCGGGCATTGGGCTTCTTCCGTGCCACGGGATGCGTCCGGTTGTCCGAATTACTGTTGTACCAGGCGTAGCCGCCAAGGTCTTCATCCCCGTCGCCAAAAGGGTATTTTGTCGCTGTCCCGGCCCGGCAGGCATACTCCCATTCCGCCTCCGTGGGGAGGCGATACCTGTCCGTTCCCTCCATCTGATTGAGTTTCCTGACAAAAGCCTGGACGTCGATCCACGAAACATTTTCCACCGGGCAATCTTCTCCGCAGTTTTTAAAGGATGACGGGTTATTTCCCATAATCTTGTTCCACTGCCCTTGGGTCACCTCGGTGGTCTGCATATAAAAGGGCTTTTTTATCGTCACCTGGTGCCGGGTAACGCTTTGCGCATCTCCCATCATAAAGGTTCCCGGCGGAATCAGAACGAATGCGGCTCCCATGACAGGGCTGGTAAAGGTTTTATCACCCGCCTCCGCGGCAAGGCAAATGGTTGGGGTTGCGATTATCAGGGCAATAACAACAGATAAAAAAATCCTTCCATGCATCGCTTCGCCTCCTGAAATTTATATAAAAATGCCCCCTCCCTCCCCCTCGACGGGGGAGGGAGGGGTGGGGGTGATTTTCATCTTTCGTTGTGCCCGTACCGGGCATGGGGGTTAGTGTGACAATAAAACCTTTATTTTCGTGCCTTCTTGACGAATCAAGGGGCATAGGGCTTAATATTGAGAAGTGTTCGTGTCACGGGCGAGGTTTTCAAAACGGGTGTATTTTTCCTGGAAGGCCAGCTTTACCATACCCGTCGGACCGTTTCTCTGTTTTCCGATGATGATTTCCGCCATTCCCTTTTCCGGATTTTCTTCAGATTTATCGTAGACTTCGTCCCGGTAAATGAATGCGATGACGTCGGCATCCTGCTCAATCGCGCCCGAATCTCTCAGGTCAGCCATTTGAGGCCGTTTGTTGGTTCTGTCCTCCACTTTACGATTTAACTGGGAGAGGGCGACCACCGGCACCTTCAACTCCTTTGCAAGGGCCTTCAATGAACGGCTTATTTCCGATATTTCCTGTTCCCTCGATTCCTTGTATCCTCCGCTCCTCATGAGCTGCAAATAATCGAGAATGATCAGTCCGAGGTCGACTTCGGCCTTCAGCCTCCGTGCCTTTGCTTTCATTTCAAGAACGGAGATCGCCGGAGTATCGTCGATATAGATGGGCGCTTCTGATAGCCTGGATGCCGCGGTGATGAGCTTTGGCCAGTCCGTTTCTCCGAGGAATCCTCTACGGATTCTTTGAGAATCGACTCTCGATTCCGCCGACAGCATGCGCAGGGCCAGTTGCTCTTTGGACATTTCAAGGGAAAAGACGGCAACCGGAATAGACGCCTCGAGGGCCGCATACTGCGCAATATTGAGGGCAAAGGCCGTCTTTCCCATGCTCGGCCTGCCCGCTATAATGATCAGGTCCGATTTTTGAAAGCCCGAGGTCAGGTCGTCAATCTTTTCATAACCCGTGGGAACACCCGTGACCAGTTCTTTCCGTTCATAAAGCTTTTCAATGGTTCTGACGCTGTCTTTAATAAGTTCCTTGAAAGGAAAAAAGGAGGGTCTGATCTTGTTTTCGGATATATCGAAGATGGCATGTTCCGCTTCATCGAGAACCGTCTCAACATCCGCACCTGGATGGTACGTCTTGTTAAGAATTTCCGTCGCTGTGGTAATGAGACTGCGGAGAATGGATTTCTCCTTGACGATTTTTGAGTAGTGGGCAATGTTGGCCGCCGAGGGGACATTATCGACAAGAGAGGCCAGGTAGGACATCCCGCCCGCCTGGTCCAGATGCTTCTTTTCTCTCAGGATATTGCTTAAGGTAATGAGATCACTGGGTTCGTTTTTATCGGAAAGGTCCACAATGGCCGCAAAAATTTTACGGTGCGCTTCACTGTAAAAATCTCCCGCTCCGAGGATTTCAAGAACGTTGTTCAGGGAGTGGTTGTTCAACAGAATGCCGCCCAGAACGGATTGTTCCGCCTCGATATTCTGCGGAGGAACCCTGTGCAGGGATGTGTCAATATCCTTCATCGGTTATTCCTGAGTTTCGCCGACAACAATAATGTTTATTTCTGTCGTGACGCCGGGCAGTAACCGGACTTTAACAGGGAATTCACCCAGGGCTTTAATCGGCTCTTCGAGGATAATCATTTTCCGGTCGATTTCTATTCCCTGATCTGACAGGGATTTTTCAATGTCTTTCGTTGTGACGGAACCAAAGAGTTTTTCCTGTTCTCCGACGCGACGGGAGATGGTACAGGTTACCCCTTTGATTTTTTCGACCATCAGTTCCGCCTTCTGTCTTTCTTTCTCCGCCTTCTGCAGGATATGTTTCTTCTCCTGTTCCATGGTTTTTAAGGATTTACTGCTCGCTTCAACGGCAAGTCCCCGTGGAATCAGAAAATTCCTTGCATAGCCGTCGGCTACCTTCAACGCATCTCCCGCTTTGCCGAGAGATTCGACGTTCTCCTTTAAAATTACCTTCATAATGCTCTCCTTCACATGTAGATTCTATAAGGAATTTTTAAGACATCACTCGGTGACCGGCCTGATATATTTTCTGAAATCAGCCCACAGATCAAAAAGACCGGCGACGACAACCACTATTGTAAAATACTGCTGGGCAAAAATTAAGAAGTAAAAAAAGGCCCTTAACAGTCTGGGAACATTTTTTGTTCTGAAGAAAAAACTGACGATGGCCAATCCATGAAGCAAATAGACAAAAAGGCATACGATCAAAACATTAAGGCCGGCAAACCTGATCCATTCGACAGGCGCCAGGAGGGTTCCGCCGCCTGCAATAAGAAGCCATACCAGTTTTTCCGGGGCCTTCCATTGGGAAAGGTCGCCGAAATCAGGATACGACAACGCGTTTTTCAGAAATATCTCCTTCCCATACAGGATGTTCAGCCACACGGCAAAAGTGGCGCTTATGAGGGCAAGGGCTGGAAAAACATTTACAAAAAATCCGGCGATCTGTTTCGTATTGTCTCTGACCAGGTTGAGTGTTTCATCCGGGACGTCTATTTTTGCATAGAACTGAATACTTTCCTGAATATTGCTGTTTATGTAGCTTTCAATCAAATAAAACGGCGCGACTCCGGAGACGGTGCTTTGATAAAAAATGAACGAAGACCACACGATCAGAAGCGCGATAACAGGCAATAGAATCGTGATTTCAATAGAATAACTTTTTTTCAGAATCTCTGAAAAAATCATTCCCATGCATCCGGACACGGCAAGAATGGGAAGGCTTGCCATTGAATCGGAGAATTTCAGTATGGCGGCGACCGCACATAAAGACACGATCAATACGGCCAATCCCCGCACTCTGCCGTTTCTGGTATAATAGAACAGAATCGGCAGAGGGGAGAGGATCAGGATGACGGATCCGAGAAAGGGAACGAACGCCACCGTTAGAAAGATCAGGGACGATACCGCGACACCCGAAAAGAAACTACTGAAGAATGCATCCCGTATTCTGTTCAACGCCCGAATCCAACGATGTGGCTAAATTCCCAATCAGCTTTTAAAAACACTACCATTCAGAAACAACGAAAGGCAATAGCGCTATGGTCCGGGCTCTCTTGATGGCCACGGTAAGCTCTCTCTGGTGCTTTGCACAGTTACCGGTGATTCTTCTCGGCATGATTTTGCCTCTCTCCGTGACATAATCCCTGAGGGCGTGAGGCTCTTTATATTCTATTTTCAGCTCCGAGTCCGTACAGTATCTGCAAAACTTTCTTCTGTGGAAAAACTTTTTCTGCGGCCTTGAATCAGGTCTCGATGGTCTCGAATTTGATCTTTGTGGTATAGCCATGGCTTATTCCTTCTCCTCCTTCGTATCCCCGGTGCTTTCTCCTTCAGCAGGCTGCTCCGTTGCAGCAGCTTCTGAAGAAGTTTCCGGACTGTCCGCTATCGGCGAGGTGATTTTAGACTCAGGGGGAACCTCGCCCTTTATTTCTTTTTCCAGTTCCAGCGGATCGACCTCTTTGTCCTTCAGGACAGTCAGAAATTTAAGAATCCTGTCATCAATCTTGAGGTTTCTTTCCAGTTCGGGGACGGTGGCGCTTGCACCTGCGAAATCCATCAGATAATAGATCCCTTTAGTCTGTTTCCTGATTTCGTAAGCCAGTTTTCGCATGCCCCACTTGTCGATTTTTACGACGATGCCTTTTGAATTCGTAATGATGGCTCTATACCGCTCAACGTGTTCGTTCAGCTCATCATCGGATGAATCGGCATGGGCAATAAACAGAATTTCGTACCTTCTCAATTTGATTTTCTCCTTTCGGCTCTAAAGTCCGAACAAGGTGTTCGAACAAGGAGTCCTGTGTAATAAAAAAATGAATCTGCCTTTTATAACATCCTCTCGAATAAATCAAGGAAGAAAAAAGAAAAGAATCATAATGGTTTCTCTTTCAGGGTAACAATGGAATGTGTTCTTTCCCCTAAAGTGCTTTAAGTTTTGATTCACGCAAGGCGGCGATCTGCCGTGGGGGGAGGTTCATCGCCATCAAAGAGCAGTTCTCCACTTGCCGAACCGGTCGGCGTTTTGATCTTCTCCGGCGTAACCGGAGGCGCCGCTGTCTTGCTGGTCACGTCCGGTTCTGACGTCGTTTCGGGATCTGTCGCAGCAGGAACGGACACATCCTGCGATGTAGCCCCTCCTTTGATTTGTTCCAGCAGGGCCGTGAGGGCACGCAAGTCCGTCAGCAATTTTTCCAGGTCGCTCTTCTGAAAGCGGTCACTGTTTTTTTTGACCTGCGTTTTGACGCTCTTCATGCTCAGATAGAATTTCTCGAAGGGCTTTGACTTCATGCCGCTCAGGTCACGCTTCTTCTTTGTGAAAGAGGCGAGTTTGCTTTCCAGTAACGCGTTGATAACGGGCTTTTCGAGAATCGACTTGAAGGTTTCCATGAGGCCGGGGTTGTCCAGATTGGCGGCAAAAATGTAACCCTGGGAGACGCCGATTGTGCCATCTTTTACGGCAGACTTGATCTCGTCGGGGAGCTTCAGAAGGGAGAAGCCTCTATGGAGTGAAGTCACTGATTTTCCTGATATGTTCGCGATCCCTACCACAGTGGTAGAGAGGTTTTTTTCAAGCTTGCCTTGATCCCTGTTGTATTGAACAAGAGCATTCATCATGCCGTCTATTTCCAATGCGGGATGCTTTTCTTTCATGAAGGCGGAGAGGGCATTCGCCTCATCGATGGGATCGAGATTCTCCCGCTGAAGGTTTTCCGTAAGCTGAATGGCAAGAATTTCTTGCTTCGCTTCGACGGCGTCAAGGACCCGCGCCGGAATGGTTGGATAATTGAGACTTCGGCAGGCAAGAAAACGTCGTTCCCCGGAAATCAGGAGATACTGGCCGGCCTTCGGCGTCACAAGGACGGGCTCCAGGACGCCCTTTTCCCGAATGGATTCGACGAGCGACTTGAAGGATTCACTTTCCTCATCAATCCTGGATCTGATCTGTGCCTCTACGATGATCAGATTCAGAGGTATATCGAAAAACGCCTCCGACTTCTCGGGTTTAACCGTTGCTTCACTATCAATTGGCATCATGGCCTCTCTCTTTACAGTTTGATGTCTGTCTACCTTATGGCATTGTCCGTCCTTTTGGATGTTTCCGGTGAGCGCTTCACACTGCGCCACAATTGTACATTTTTATATTACTCATCTGTTTCATCACTCCACAATAGACTTCAGCACGGCATCCCTGGCATCGGCATAGAACTGAATATCGATCTTTGTGGCCATATCGTCGGACAGTTCATAAAGCTGCTTCCGGCAATTCACCGGGATGAGGAGGGTGTTGGCGCCTTTCTCGACCGCATGTTCGGCTATGGTGACCGCATTGTAAACCGGCTCGATAGAGCCACCGAGATTGATCCCGCCCACCACAACCAAACCACCGCGTACCGGCTTTTTCAGGAGGGAGCTGCAAAGAGCCACAACTACCGCCATGCCCAGTTGGTTTCCTGCGTTTGACACATCAAACGAGCGAAGTTGTACGGTGAATTCGTGCATCCTGGGATCACGATCACCCACAAGGCTTTTCGCCCGCGCGTAGAGGTTCTGCTCCGCATACCGGACACTTTCCTGGAAAGGCTGGGGCGCGGGTTTATTCAGTATTTTTACCCCGGAACCAGGTCCTTCGTTGATCTCGACCCGGTAGAGCCCTGAATATTCGTCCATCCCGCCAGGGCTAATCGTCCACACCTGACCCGGTTCAAGGGGGTCCATGCCGATGCTGTTTTCGTTCTGCAGCTCCGGCGTGGCGACGAATTTTTCAACGCCGTCTTCCCCCATCGTGTAGCTGAAATGCGTATTGCGGAACTCGGCAGACCCAATCCGTTTCTGCTGTTCCTTGACCCTGCGGCGCATTTCAAGGGCAAGCCTGACGGCCCATTCCAGATCCTCATCGGATACCGGTTTCTGTGGATCGGGATAGAGGAGTTTCATCAGGCCGCTGACTGTTTTGGTAACAGCCGTCATGTCCCTGCCACTCAGGCTGCCTCCGAACAGAACACGTCCCTGCATCACCGCGACGCGACTCTGCTTACGCAACTGGGACATACATTCCGATATAAAGTCGCTGACCAGGCCAAAGTGGTCTGTAAAAAGATCCTGATTCATCTTGGGGATATCCCAACCGGGGAGATAGGCATGGATCCGGTCCATAAAGGCCGTGTCGTTACGCATCTCCGGCGGCAGCGGGCCAAACAGGTGACCGATGCGCTGTTGGTGTTCGATGTCCACGTCGAAGTTACCCACCATCACCATGCTGCCATCGGCACGGATGCTCTCCTTCCCGCGGCTGAACTCGCCCGATTCCATGTAACCCTTCATGATGTTGACACCGTCTTTCTGGTCAAAGGATACTCCTGAAATCTCATCGAAGCAGACGACGTCATAAAGGCAAACGAGGCCGCGTTGCCCCGAGGCGTTATTGACAAACATGCTGGCTACCGTGGCCTTGCCACCGGAGATAAGGTGGGCATAGGGCGATATCTGCTGGAAGAGGTGACTCTTGCCGGTTCCCCTTGGACCGAGCTCTGCCATGTTGTAGTTGCGCTCCACAAAGGGAACCATGCGCAGTAGTATGATGTCCTGGGCGCGGGGACTCAGTTTTCCTGGCTCCAGGCCGATACTCCTCAACAGGAATTGTTTCCACTCCTGGGTAGTTAGCTGCTCACGTCCTTTGCTGAGGACATCCAGGATGTCATGCTTTGATAGTTGTATAGCCCGCA
The DNA here is from genome assembly GCA_037143735.1 of Deltaproteobacteria bacterium. Taxonomy (GTDB): domain Bacteria; phylum Desulfobacterota; class Syntrophia; order Syntrophales; family UBA2185; genus JAPLJQ01. The sequence goes on along the minus strand of JBAWYD010000006.1, from coordinate 20,532 downwards.
GTGACTCTACGCCGAAAGGCCGACCGTTGCTCTCCTGGGCAATGGCGGCGTCGTAGCTCAGCTCGATTTCCGCGTAGAAGCCACCGGTGAGCATTCGTTCATTTTGTTTCACCAAGTCCGGGGAAATGCGTACATCCTTCAACCGCAAGCTGGGCAAGGTCGCAAGATAAGAATCCGTTTTTGCATCGAGACGTGCACTGATAATATCAATGATTTTGACGGAACCTTGCTCACGCGCACGGGCCTTAGAAAGCTCTTCTTCACCTGCTTTTACGGAGCGGGACGATAACTGCCGTTCAACAATTTCCAACCCTTCCCGGATTTCTTGATCATCTACACTGGCGCAGTAGCGCCCTAAAAGGAACTCGACAACATAGGTCGGAACCGGGTATTGCTTGCTGAATTTACGCACCAGGTCTTTACGAACCAGATAACCATCGAAGGCTTCAGCGCCCTTTTTATCTATGACATCCATTTCCATTATTTATCTCCACCGATAGTCGTCGCTGCTTTCGATACGACCGCACCGCTCTGGTCAACAAGAACAATCATCGCAGCAGTCCCAATAAGACCGTCGTCTTCAACGACCAGTGATGCGCTATGTTCGTCTTCGATAAGCTTCCCACCTTTGGCAACGCTTGACGTGGCATCCACCGGCTTGGTGCGAATATCCACTTTTGATCCCTTTGCGGTCCCGTCAATAGTCACCTTACACCACAGGCCCTTCCAGGCATGTTCCTTGATCTTGGCTGATGTTTTAGTCACTTTCCGCATAATGGTCACCACGGGAATCAGGCACTCCTGGAAGCTTATGCCGCCGTGGTCATACTCCTTGCCGCTGGTGAAACAGGCAATGCCTGGCGCCAATGCCACCCGGACGTCAGTGCACCAATGCCAGGGGACAATCATATTGTCTAAGGTCGCTGATTCCTTGACCATTGCGCATCTACCCCAGCGAGTTTCGGTCAGACATTTTGGGAGTTCAGCCTTCGGCAGGCCGCCAGGCAACAGCAACCAACCATGATCGGTGACGATTCTGATCCGTGCCCACCCGGCGTTAAAAAGCGTCTCGACATACTCTTGCAATTCATTGATCTGTTCCACGACATGGCGGGCCAGTTTCCAGCCATGTTCATGACCAAAGTGATCAAAGTCGCCAAACTCCGCCCATCCTTTACCGTCCGGCGAGCCACATTCGCCTTTTGCCACGACCTGCCAGCCTCCGTCTTCAAGCAGCTTCTTGAAATGATACGGGCTTAGCGGCTTGCCGTTTCCTGCTACATTCGGCACAAAGTCGGCACAGTCGGGTGCGCCTGCAATCAGGCCGGTAACCGGGGAAACGCCGGGTTTTGCCGTTGGTGTGACGGGGGGAAGCGCCGACCAGACAGGCGTAAGGGAAGTGTCATAACCATTCATTGTCAGGCGCTGAACAAGAAGTTGCCCGATGTCAAACCTGAGTCCGTCCACGAACAGGATAAGGTCACCATCCTGATGACCATCGGGAATGGCCGTGGCAGGGTAAGCACCCTTTGTGACCAACTCCTGCAGGCGGAAGGCTGTATCTTCCAACCACGGCTTATAGAAACTCTGAAGGGCAACCTTCACGGTCTTGACGTCATCCGCTTTAGTAACGCCGGCCAGTGCCGCCAAGATGGCGCTGTCCACCTGCCAGCCGCTCTTTTTATACTTTGCCGCCATCTCTTCTAACGTATCCCCATCGATGGCCTGGAGTGATCCCCGGGCAGCGGCAGCAAGGTGCTCCAATGCCATTGCAAGCGGGGCCTGCCCCAGTTTCCCCCATACCGATGAACGCCGCTCCCCGTGTCGCTTTTCCAATTCAAGTACTTGGGTGCGGGCTGCACTTGGAGTAAGTTCCAGCAGCTTCCCCAAGGCAAATCGGAGGTCGCTTTCCTCTGCTTCATTGATCTGTGGCCAGGCGGATTTATCCTCAAACAAATCGCTCGGCGGTGATGTACGGCCCAGCAATTCGGGAAGTTTGGGATAGAGTTGCGGAGACTCGGCATACCGTTGCCATACCTGCACCCATTTCCCCTGGCGATGTGCCAGCTTCTCCGCGCCTGTCAGTTCGCCTTCAGTCGCAGGGTTAAATGAATATTCAGACTTACAGAGGGATACATAGGCCTCCCATTCTTCACTGGCCCATTGGTTTCTGACGCCCGTGGGGTCGTCCATCCATCTTAAAAGCTTGCGCACAGGATCTCCTGTTAGCAGCATGTTGAAATCGTTTGCCTCTAACCGTTTTCCCTGAAGGGTGTCAATTTTCGCCTCCAGGATATGCAGAAAAGCACGGCGCAAGGCATGGAGTGTCCTGTCGTCATGAGCGACATCGAGGCCAACGCCGCCGTCCGCAGACTTGAGAAAGGCATAAAGCGTCCAGTCCCTGCCGTTCTTCTGGCTCCAGAAAGTCCCCCGGTATTGAAGCTCTGCCAAGGGTTGCAATGCCGCCGGACAACTTTCGATGGCCCGCAGTTCCATGCGGCTTACATCGGGAAGGTAAAGAATCGGCGCCGTATTTTCCGGCCAGTCCGCCTCCGGAAGAGTCCTGGCGATCATGCACTTCAGCCAGATGGCCGGACCGGAACGTGATTCGGGGGCATACTTACCCAAAACAAGAAGCTGAGGGAAAATACCCTTGAGCAAGGGAACAACCGCTTCCCATTGTCGTTCTTTATCCGTCCACAGCACCGCCGCAGGGGATTCCTGGATTGTCTGATTAAAAGCGGATGCCTTCTTTATTGAATCAATCAGTTTTTCTAATACGGTCATATTCATAGACGGAGCCACTTCATCGTTTCAAGCCTCTCAGATATTCAACGAGCTTGTAAATCCTGGTCGAGGGATTATCCGTCCCGCTTGTCTTATGGAATTCTTCGAGCTGTATCGCATTATTGATGGCGGTTTCCAATCGGTCATCTTCCATAAAGACATCCTTTGCCCCTTTTTCATAACCCGGTATATATTTTTCCAGGTCAGACACGACCAATGCACAGTTGGAATCAGCAGCCACTGCGCAAAAAGATCGGGTGGTGAAGGTGAAGTGAAGCAGCAGCCATATCTCGAAGCAGGGGATTGAGGTGATCGGGTGCAGTTTGGTTCCTTTCCTCATTCGGGTTCTTCGTATCTTGTCCATGGCGGCATCATAAGTCGCATGCTTGTCCCGGTCAAATACGCAGAATATATGCTCAAAATCACTATCCTTCCGGTACTCTTCAAGGGCGTATTCCACAAGGCGCTTCGGATCGAGCCCGCGCTTCTTGTCTGCGATGATCACATTCATGGCATTGATAGCAAGCGCTGTGCGTAGGCCTTTGAAATAGTTCGGTTCTGTCTTTTCCCCTTCACAAACGATGAGTGCCCGTTCATACGGCGCGCGTTTCGCCTTTTCCCTCTGATGCGACGCAGCCTGACGGGCCTTCCTTTTATAAAATAAATTATCCGTGCCCATCAAAACCTCAATTCGCCGATAAACGGCAAGGCGCCATAGCGACCTTTCAGGTAGCCTTTTCCCAACGCTTCTCCTTGCCTTGGTTTGAAGTCGCTCAGAGGGTAAAGTTTGCTATCCTGTTCGCTGTCCTTTTCCATAAACCAGACCTGATCGCGGCGTAAGATGTCATTATCGAGAACCGAGGTGTCATGAGTTGTAAAGATCAACTGGGCGTTATGTCTGTTAATGCTCCCATTCTGAATAAGACCGATCAGGAACCTGACCATCAGCGGATGCAGGCTTGTGTCCAGTTCATCCACAAAAAGGATGCGTCCTTTATCCAATACATCCAGCCAGGGACCGGCAAGGGCAAACAGCTTTCTTGTCCCGTCAGATTCATTGGAGATATGGAACGGAATAGATTCGCCGGCGTCTGTTTTATGCAGAAAATGGATGTCAGGAATTTCCTTACCATCCATGTCGCGCAAGAATTGTTCCCTTAAAGGTTGAGGCATATCAAGGGGCAGCATCTCCGGCTTCACCGAGATGGTCCTCACCTTGACCACAATCCCAGCAATACCGATGTCTGCTGAATTCATGAACTCCATGATGCGCTGACTGCCTGCATCGGATGCGCACCTCTCAATCGTAAATTTAAGATTGATTGGATCGCCGGGAAGAATTACGGCAAGTTTGTTCTGAAACCAGTTAAATACCGGTTTGAGTTGTTCATTGTTGAGCTGGATAGCTGTGGAAAGAAAGAGGGCGTTCTTCCTGGTCGCCTCCTGCCAGAGCTGGCGGCGGCCAGTGAATTTGCTTCCGAAATACCACTGGTCCTTGTCCTCCTTGGCGTCGTACTCCCGGTCGAACCAACGCTGCGCCTTCCCCTCCGGAAACGCCAGCAACCACTCTTTCGTCACGCGCACACGATTCACTGCAAAACCGTACTGGTAACGGACATTATCCTCCACAAAGAAAATCTCGAATTCGCTTGGCTCGGATTGTGTTCGGATGTTCAGCTCAAAGGGAACGGTGTTAATGGTCTGTCCTTCCTGGTGAGAATGAGACATAAGGACAAAACCCTGCATAAGCTGGAGGGCACGCATTAGATTGCTCTTGCCTGCCGCGTTCGGGCCATACATAACCGCCGTGCGGAGCAGGCTCGGCAAGCCGGCCACATTGGCATCAAAGCAGTTCGTCTCTTCCAAGCCCTTGTAGTAGCGGCTGGCGGCCATACTCAAGGTTTGCTTGTCACGAATGGATCGATAGTTAGTGACGCTGAATTCGATAAACATAGCGCAATTCCCCATGTAATATATTTTGAGGCCGATTATTGCACACATTACGCAATAATCAAGCTATATTTACATTTATTTTACGTTTATGCTTTTGCTGTCCGCGCCGCCTTCTTTTCTGTCAAGGACAGGTGATGGTCATTGATCCGGTCTCCTTCTTTTCCTCCATAGGTGATTCCAAGCTTGTACCAGGGACTGGATGCCACATCCTTGCCCCGGTCCTTGTTCCAGTTTATATTTGGATTCTTGCGGAGGATGCCGGCCTGCATAAAGGGGCGGATGTTGAGGCGAACGCCATCGTTCAGATCCGGCTCCCAACCGATGGGCTGCTGCTCAAGGGGTTTCCAGCGGACAAAGATGTCACAGGGCTGTTCCCCCTCCAGGATTTTCTCCAGGACGGTTTTCAGCTTCCGGGCGGCGGCGAGGCGGATGCCGGCGCCATCGATTCCCTGTTTGATCTCGTCCTCCTGCCGTTTGATCCAGTCGCCTATGTAGGAGTAAATCATGGTTTCCAGGTTCTGGCGGGTGAGCTTATGATAATTCAGCAGGGCGGCAAAACCATCCTTCACGCCGTCCCAGATGTGCCAGATAAAGGGGCGATGGTGGAAGAGCTTGAAGTGCTGCTCGAAGAACTTGTCCCGCAGCCAGACTTCGAGGGTCTTACCGGCGCAATCGGTCTCGGCCAGGAGCTTCGATAGTGTGGATGGAGACCAATCGTCGCCATAGGCAGCGGCCAGAAGACTGAGCAGTCGTTCGGCAGCGGGTTTTTCTCCCCGTACCGGAGGGATGCAAACGATGCCGTCGTCGTCCACCAAGTGGTCGATGGAAAGCGCTTCCGCTTTTTTTACCCACGCACGGGATTCGTCGGACAGTTCCATCTTCTCGTCCGTCTCCGCCGGCCAGCGGTAGCCGAGGAGACGGGCGATGGCTACTTGAAGGAGTGCCGTGGTAGGGACAGGGTGCCCGTGGAAGATCCACTGGGTCGGGTCGTCGGAGTAGGGTTTGGGGAGGCCGTTGGGGTAGTGTTCAGTAGCGACTTGCTGCCAGTGAGCGAGGTCGAAAGGAACTTTGACAAGAGTTGCATTCGTAACTTTCAGGGCTTGGTCAATTTCACGAACTGCAAACTTGAAATCACTTGAAGAGCAATAGCACCAAATTGTACATAAATCTGTCTCACTATTAAGTACAATTGCTGCGACATTATTATCGAATGATTCTCCGGTATATAACGTTGCAGGGAGCTGATTCATTTGGGAAATTGCAATGCCCTTTCGCAGCCAACCTGACAATCCTTGAATTCTCGCCTGAGAACTTAACGCAAGAACACCCTTTCCGTTTTGCCAATAAAGTATGTGTTCACGCCCACCGTAGAGTTCAGTATTCTCAACAGTGCTTTGTTGAAACATCCAATCTGCTGTTATAGGGCATTCCCAAAATTTTCTGCCGAATCTTGAATAATCAGCTGTAGCAATTCCTTGAAGCCCAACAGAATAATTGCCAAGTAATTCGATCGAGATAGTGCCACCTAAGGTCACCCGTGCATCAGGATTACCTAACTGCCCCACCTGACTGACATCCATCACTTCGCTTGATAGTAGCAACTCAGACTTTTCCTCCGCCGTACGAGGAGCACTGGCCTCTATTCCCCGCAGCAGGTGTCCATCTGTTGCCGTGTAATGTGACATCGTTAGCAGAATAACATTGACCACCTCGCCGCTGATGGTGCCAAAGGCTCCCGGTCCAAGACGTGCCAGGAGATTCCATGTTTCATTCTTCAGTAGGTGCTCCCGTTGCTTCTTATAGCTGGTCAAGAATAGCCAGTTCTGCGGCATGACAATCTGTGTAACTCCACCGGCAGCGTTGAACTCCAAGCATCGCTCCAGAAAGACGTTGGCCAGATCGTTTTTCCCCAAACCATACCACGTTTCGCAAAAGTCTTTGAGCTTATCACACTGCTTACCTCGTGACAGATACGGTACATTGGTTACGACAAGATGGTACTTTCCCGCCAACAGGTGAGCCGCCTTGGCCAACCCTTGGGCAGCGACGCCGATCTCGTCGGCTTCGTAATCATCCTTTTCTTTTGCCAGCGCCATGTCAAGCAGGGGGACCAAATCGTCGTAACCCGCCGTGAACATATCTTCCTTCCCCATCCGATTTGGGTTGATGAGGCTTCCCAGCGTCGGCGCATCCTTGAAAAGATCGTAAAGCTGGGTCATGCCCTGCCGGAGCTTGGGGTCGTCACTGGCAAAAGCGAGCCATTCCTCTTTTTTTGAGCTCACGGCCAAACCGCAACATGCCAGGTTCATTTCCGGCAGCGGACGGTAACCGCCAGCATCGGGATAGGTCCATGCTGTCAGAGCCAGGGCAAAGACTGCGATTTCCACGCAACGCCGGTCAAGCTCAAGGCCGTGGATGTTGTCACTCAGTACGGCATCACATGCCTCTTTCGCCGACAGCCTTTCCTCCCACATTCGCATGGCCACCAGCATGAGGAAGGCGGCCACCAGAAAATGGCCTGAACCGCAGGAGGGATCGAGTAACTTGAGTTCGGCAAGTGTCCTGGGCCAGCCATCAAACTTTCCGGCAGCGGGGATCTTCACACCAACCGCACCCTTGCCTTCTACTTGGGGTAGCTGGATTTCGACTACGCGCAGATAGTTAAGCTCCACGGGGCATGGTTCATCGGGGTGGTTAACAACCCACCAGGCTCCCAGGGAATTGTGCAGCAGGAACTGCACCATGTATGGTTCGGTGAAAAGTTGAGTCACAGTGGGAAGCTCGTCGGCGCCGATCTTCACCTCGGAGGCATTGACCTCGTCTTTCTTCTTGGTCTGCCAGAACTGATAAACCCAACCCAGGCTGTCTTTGGCGGTGAATATTTCCCTATCCAGATCGGATAGGAGCTTTTCCAACTGCTTTTGATGCTCCGGGGCAAACTGAAGTTGCAACACCGGTGAGTCAGTCCGGAAGATTTGTGGAAGCATCCGGGCGGCGTAACATCCCGCCAATTCCCAGCCGTCGGCAGCCCCTTCATCAGTCGCCAACACTTCACATTCAGCCAAACTGACGGCCACGCCGTCCGGGTGCATCAACAAATTGTTTTCTGCGAGGAAACGGGCAAAGAGCATCCGATGCCAGTGCTCATATGCTGTTTCCACCACCAGCCGATTGATCGCCTGCCGGGCGTCCGGATGGCGGATGTCACCCAATTGGCGGGCATGGGCGCGCAAGCGGACACGAAGCCTGGCCTGATCGTCGGTAAGATAGCCGGGTTTGTCTTTCAGGTGAACTCCCAACTGTTCCAGCACTGCGTGGGCGGCATCCTCGGCCACGTCTCGTGCTTTCTTGACGGCGCATTCCAGTCTATTGCGAAGTGCTGTGCTTAACGATTGCATCCAATCTGTCTCCCGACCGGCTATACCATCACCGGGCCTTGTTTGAGCTGTTCATTCAAAACCGATTCCACTTCACCCAGCCATGTTTTGGCTTCTTCAGGTGTGCGCAGGGTTCGATGCGGGAGGGATACCTGGACAACCTTTGGTTCGAGGAGCTTGGCTGCCGCCAGGCGAGCTTGATTGAAAAGGCTTGGCAAGGCTTCGCGACGGTAGCGCCAGGCTTCGAGAGGCATCGCTTCAAGGGAGGCAATAATCTCGTCAACACTGCCGGTGGAAATGGATGGAACTGAAGCGATATTTGCATCTGCCAGGATGATCTGGCGCTGTTCTGCGGAGAGTTTCTGCCAGTTGGCGTCCTGTTGTAACTGGTCCATGCCGGCATCGTAGATTTTCTGATATTCATCATGGGCATGGTTGAGGGCCTTGCGCAATAGTTGGGCAGCCTGTTCATTCAATGGCGACATCGGGTTGGGTTCAGCCAGAAGCAGGCGATTGTTCTTTATGGCTTGAGCCTGTTCCTTCAGTTTCTCCGCTGGTCCCAGCCCCGTGGCAAGTTCAAGGAGTATATTCAATGTCTGCCAGTCGGGATTGCGTTTTTGAATGGCCGCCGCTTGCTCTCCCCATGATCCGATCTGACTGAGGAGATCGTCGCGCTGATTGAAGACGGATAGAAGTTGTGCGTTACCGGACAGCGATTTTATGTCATCAAGATGGGTTGTCCCGGGCCGGGTGGGGGCGGGCGGTTCCCCGCCGGCCGCTTGAGCGCGTTGCATCATGGACTGGATGAAAGCCGGTATGGCCGCAAGTTCTTCACCGGGGTTGCACTGACAACCGGCCGCCTGCAATAATTTGCGAACCTGGATCAGTTGTAGGGGAGTGACGGTAATGGCTTCGACCTTGAAGATTGTCTGGGTGATTTTGGCCCGTTCCAGGGTTTTCGCGTCCACTGTCTTGTTGTTGGCGTCAATGGCCCGTATCAGGCCGCCGACTAAAAGCGCAAACAGTCCGCCGTCAATTGCATCCTGAGGCCAGCCATAGAACGGCTCCCGGAAGTTCTCGCGTATTTCCGAGCCTTTTTTGCCGCCGGCGATGTATTTGATGATTGCGGCGCAGACAGGATGCTTGGCCGGTTCATCCTTGTGGCCGACAGCCAGAAGGGCGTCACCGGCTCCTTTTTTGGCGTGGTCAAAGACCTTGCCCCACTGGGCATGATCAGCGATATCAAATTGGTGATAGAGACGGATGATCGAGTTGTTTGCCGCCTTAATCACTTGATCGGCCAAGGTGTTCTCAATAATTTCGCTGCCGCCGGCCTGGAACACTCGCGTGTTGGAAAGGATTTCCTTAATCAGCGCCGTAAGATTGCTTTGGGCGCTACTCAATCGGGAGGTCATGGCCGACCTTGCATCTTCGCCTTCCGGGGTAGCGGGAACGCCGCGCATGTTAAGCGTGGCCTGGGCCGCCAGCATGCCGATGAGGGTCTTATTGAGTTCATCCACTGCATGGCGGGGTATATAGATGAATATCGTCGGGGATTGGTTGCCGGCATTGCGCGCATCGGCCAGCATCGATTTCTCGTCAGTCTCCCAACCATCCCTGATCCAGACGTAGATTTTTTTACCGGCGTCTGACGGCAATTCTGAAGAAAAATGAAGCGACAGCGTGCGTGCCTCTTTGCAATTACCCTGGGCTATGTGGACGGTTTTCAGCGCTTCCCCGCAGGCCTTACGAAAGAGAGTGACCCGTTCGTCGTCTATTCGGACCGGATTGCCGGTCAGGTCAGCAAGCTGCTTGCGATATTCATCATGCCAGGCGCTGCTCTCGCGGGTCTGGAGGTGGTATTCATTTTCGATGGACATGATCTGCCCATCATCTTCCAAAGCTTTCAACAGAGCCGGAATCCGTTTGCGCAGTGCTGCACTGCCTGCAGTTATATCTTCCACCAGCAGATCGACAAGCGCTTCCGGCGCCGCCCGGACACCGATATCGGCAACGCCTTCGCGGGGAAGTTTTCCGATGAGAAAGATCAGCCCGCAGAGGCGCGCCATAAGACGTTCGTCGTCTGTACCGCCGCTAAGCCGCTGGATGTTTTCGTATAGTTCCTTGGAGATGGCCGCTGTCTGAAGCAGACTGCTGGAAATTTGGCTGTAAATGAAGTCGCCGGGGACGACATGACCGAGAGGACTTTCGATGGTGGCTATAGTTGCCTCGTGGACAATCTTGAGCTGGTTGCGGAGTTGGGAGACTGTACCGGTGGTGTCCACAATGCGCAGCACTTTTTCCCAGAAGCGGCGGCGTACCGGCAAAATGGGGTAATCCTGAATGAAGATCTTCGCGTCTTCGGTGCGGTGTTCTATCTTCGTGCCGGATAGATGGCGGGAAATCTCACCCAGGCAGGACGTCATGGTCTGCTCTATTTCGGCCACGCATCCCGGTTGCTTGGCCAGGATGATCTTGCGAATGACCGTGTCCACGTCAGTGTCGGAAAGCTCAATGGGAACCGGAAAGCGCCCCATCAGTTTTTGCAGGTTCGCTGTGCCGGAGAGGGCTGTCTGGCCCGTGCCGACGAAAAGAAGTCTGCTGCCAAGCCTTTTGCAGCAGGCCTCGGTGATCTCCTGAATCGAGTACGCCCGGTCGGTGCTGGTGCCGATAAATTGCTGCACCTCGTCCAGGATGATAACCGTGAGGGGAAATTTCCCTTCTATGGACAGGGCATCCTTGAGCGCGTCAATCATTTCCTCGTTGGTAACATCGGAGACTTTTTTATATTCAGAACGAAGTTGCTCTCGAGCTGCCTGTGTGGTTTCGGCAAACTGCGGCCACGCCTTGAACAATCCTTCAACGATGAGGGGAGAATTGTAAATGTGGTCGCGCTCTTTGTTCCATTCCTTGCCCTGTGCCTCGATATGGGACTTGACAGAGGTGAAGATGCCTACCTCTTTGAGGCGCATTTCAAAGCGGGCCACATGGTACTGCTCGGGCAGGCCGGCAGACTTGAATACGATGCCCAGTAGGGCCATGCGGACATTGTCGCCTGCCCCTGCCCCCAGGGTGCCAGAGGCGGCATGTAGGCCACCGTGGCGTTTTCCCTGCGTGGATAGCTCCTTAAAGAGGTCCTTGACGGAAGCAGGAAGTTTGGCTAAAGCGCGGGCCGATGCACCGTCTTCGGGAAAGGTAAAATCTATCCATAAGGTTCGGAGCATCTTGGCCAGGTGCGACTTACCGCTACCGAAGAAACCGCTGATCCAGACACCGGGCTGTTCACTGGCATTGATGCTTTTCAGGTAAGTGGCAAGGATCTTTTCCAGCCCCTTTTCATATTGGCCGTCGCAGACGAAGGTTTCTACCTCATAACGGAGTGTCGCCAGCGATTTTTCAGTCTGATCGTCCGACACACTGGCTACGCCATTATTGGCAATGATATTTTCCGCGGGGTTCTTGAAATAAACATCTTTGTTGATGAGCATTTAATCCCTCCTAAGCCTCGGAATGGGCCGTGATTGGAACGGCCAGATAGTTCCAGCCGTCCCGGGCGTCCAGCAGATGATAATTGTTATTCTCGTATTCACCGGGAAAGAAGACAACCAGCCGACCGCGAATATGGGGCGCCGCACGCTGGACAATCTCGGATACTTTGGCAAAACCGAAAAGGCAGGCAATTCCCATCACGGCGACAACCGTCTGAGAGGTCACATCAGGCTGTCCCAAGAGATCGGTAACAGATGCAACCACCGTGTCAATAAACTGGGGAAGCAGGCCATCGATGTCTTCCGGCGCCTCGAAATAATTATCTCGGTAATCCAGGCCGGCCATCCAGGTCGGGAAGCTGTCTGACAAATCAAGGAGCTTCCAGTCGTGGGCGGCATTCTTGGTGGTCAACTCGAATTCGTCCACCCTGGTGCGGATACGCAGTTCATCCGTTTTATCGTAAACGATAAAAATAACCCGCTGGGTGCCAGCCAGTCCCTGCTGCCAGGGGATGGCGATATGGCTCCCATATTCGCGCAGCAGTCTCTCAATTTTGCTCATTCAATAGCTCCTGTTCATGGATGGTCAGTAAATTGGGAAAACGGATGTCAATGACCTCTCCGGCACGGCGGTAGTTCATCCACCCATGCTGGAAAGCGGCGATGGCAAGGTCATGAATCTTGTCTTTGGGAGTATCCAAGGCATTGACCCAGAAGCTGTCGAAGAGTCGCTGGGCACGGGTGCCTTCCACATAGGCCAGCAACAGGGCGAAGGTAACGGCGGCTGGTGTGATGAGCGGCAGCGTGCGCTTTTTGTTGCGCTTGCCGGACAGATAGCCGGCCTGGGTCCATGTAGAATTGATGTTCTGCGCGGTGGAGGTGATCGTGGCACGACTGAATCTTTCCGGCAGTTGGCTGACCAGCCAGGCGACCATATCGGCTGTGGATAGACTCTCGCCAGCATGTGCTCGCAGGATTCGATCCACAGAAGCACGAAGCAGGGTATCCCTGGCCAGGGCGCACAAAAGCGCCAGAACGGGGCGGGACTGCTCTTCCATAACCCAGAGGCAGCGCAAAACGCGGAACAGGCAGACGTTGCCATCCAGGCTATAGAGTTCCGCTAAATGCTGTGCGGTCAGGTTTCTTGCTTTCAGTGTGGTTTTACCAAGCAGGTTGTGTTCAATGATTCCCCGGAAATAATCATCTTTGGTTGCCTCTGTCGGGGATACAGTAAGAAGGGTTTTCAACTCGGCAAGCATCATGGTCCGGCTGGTGTGGACACTGAACTTGCCAGTGCGGAAGCCAAGCGAATAGAGTTTCCCCTCTTTGCTATGTGGAAATTGAAGATTAAGGTTCGAAACGTTCATGATCGATGTATTGGCTTTGTTGTATCAAGATATTCCTTTCATATCCGTTTCTTTTGATGCTCCAAACTGAGATACAATTCATGAAGGCGGCGCCGTGCGCGGTTAAGGATACGCTTATTGTTATGCCAGACTGCCTCCTCGGAAACAAGTAGGCGATGAGCCCCCTTGCCTTCCGATTTGAGGCCGAGCACATACCGCCAGGATGGGGACGGATCATCAACGCGTTCACTAAAAAAGACCTCGATTTTCACCTCTGGGTCGCGCCGGGCATGAAGACAACGGAGCTTTGTAATCCCTCCTCGGTCTTTCACTGCCTTCTGAAGCCCACCACCAGCTGGCTTGCACACCTCACGGAGGAACCGCAAAGCATCGAGGAGGTTTGATTTCCCGGAGGCGTTCGGACCGATGACATAAGATGTGTGGGTAAGATGGATCTCAGCCTCGTGAAAGTTACGCCAATTCTTAAGCTTCAAACATTTAATATACATGGTGCCATTGCCTCAGGGAGTCCAGATTAATCATCTTGGCTGAAATCTACATTTTTTGATAAGGTTTTGATAAGGTGTTGCTTTCGATGGACGGGAGTATAGGGGGGCTGTTTTTTCTTGTCAAGGGATATAAGGGATTTGACGGCATGATCAATGACGCATTCCGGATCGCCCCCGCCGGCATAATTGACTTTGATTGAAATGCCGTCATCCCTCTTGTTGTATAGACTCTTCAGGAATTGGAGAAATGCCCTTTCGGTTTCACCCTCACCGACCGCCAGCATCGTCCAGTTTGGTTTCCTCGGCTTGCGTATAAGTTGAATATGCAATATTATGCGCATTATATGGCGCTATCGTCTCATTTTATCAACGGGGAATCGCTCACCCAGCCTTCCCGGAACTTCAAAACACCTTGACACCATGATATTATTACACCATAATGCGCCCCATGGAGGTGATTGATATGACAAAGAGTGCCACCACGCTTCGGATTCCCGATGAAAAATTGAGGGTTATCCGGGCGATAGCCGGTTATGAGAACCGCACCCTGGCCGACATCTTTACAGAAATGGCCGAGGAATACATTGCGAGACACCAGGAAACGCTCGAACTTCTTAGGATACCCGGCTTTTACGAAGAATGCCGATCAGGACTTGCGGAAATCGAGGCCGGCGGAGGAAAAGAACTTGGCGATCTGGACCGTTAAGGTATCTTCAAAAGCGGAGCGCTATCTTGTCAAATTGGACCGGATTTTAAAAGAGCGCATTAAAAAAGAACTGACATCTCTGTCTGTGTGCGAAAATCCGTTATCTTATGAAAACGTCAAGCCGCTGACCGGCGATCTCCGGGGATTCTATAGAACGAGAATCGGACATTACCGTATCATTTTTGCCATCATTAAAGAAACGAAAACAATTGCCGTGGTCAACATCGTCCCGCGGGGAGATGTGTACTGATGCGACGATCTCCATAATGCGTTGCCATGAATTCATGAAAACAATTTTATTTCAATTCCTGCGACTTTGACGTTTATTCCCAACGGTCTGGCAGATCGGAGAATAAATTGTGCGACAGGCCTTCCTTCTCGATTGCGCGATGAGCCTTTTCGTCGAACGTCAGCCATGAGCCTTTCAATTCAAGGGCGAGGGCCGCATAGCAGGCGTCGTAACCCGTCAGTCCCATTGCCACGAATATTGCCGAGTCATTAACCAGCGTTTCTGTCATGGGCTGACGCAACATGCCCCCGTTGATGATGGGTATCATGCCATTGATATAAACGTCGCGACTCTTGGGATGAATGCGACAGAGCACAGAAAAAACTTCGAAGCAGAACAATTCAGGTACCGCAAATAATTCCGGGCGATCCACCAGTCGTCGCAAGACGGCATCGGCATGGGGATGACTCTCATCTTCGAGAAACCAGCGTACCGCTATGGAAGCGTCAATAACCCAGATCACGATTCATAACCTCGCAACTCTCTGAGCATATCCACGCTACTCTTTGCCCCGATACGGCGATCCCTTAATCCCTGGATCATATCCAGCAATTCTTTCTTTTTTTCATCCGTCTGATAATCGAGGAAACGTCGCTGGAACTGCTCAGGCGTAATGAGCGCTGCCTGAATTTTTCTTCCCTTGCTGATCAGGACTGGTTCGCTTGTTTTGTTCAGTGCATCAAGAACCTCTCCCAGGTTATTTCTGATTTTAAGGGCGTTGATGATTTTCATTGATATTCTCCCTTTTGACATGGTTTGACCAATAAGTTGCATACGCAAAGATTGTACGGGACAAAACCATACATGTCAAGTGTAGATATAGATATACACATTAATCAAAGATGAGGCTATGTCAAGGTTTTGAGGGCAAATTTGCCGAGGCCGAAGGTGGTCTGCTTTCCGACGTGCACCTTTTCGCAGAACCGGATCAGGGGAAGAAATTCCGTCAAATCTCCGGTGTAGGTCACGTTGCCGATCATCCCGCCCATGAGCATGGCCTGATCCTGCCGGTTGGAAAACCGCCTCCAGTCGTACCATCGAATAGATGATTCCCCAATCTCGATACCTTTTGCCCGCTCCACAAGGCCCCGGTAATCCAGGTGAGGCTCGCCGTCTCCGTAATATTCGCAAAGGGATGAAATGCGACGCAACATCGCCCGTATCAGGACATGAAAGGGGAGACTTGCATTGATGAAATGGTTTTCGTATTTGAACCGGAGAGGCGTCAGGAGGTTCAGTTCGACGCGGGAAAAGCGATCCGGCGTTTCAAAGCACGCAAGAGACAGGTCTTCCGTGAAATGGCCGCTTGTGATCTTTTTGCTTTCATCCGTATATACGGTTTGTCCGGCGGCGGTGACGGATTTGAGCACGAAGGAAGGTCTGTGGCCGCTGACATACTTTCCGATGCCCGTCTGTCCCATCTGCTCGAAGGCATAGACGAAATAGGGAAGGTGCTCATTGGCCTGACCGAAAAGGACAAGGGAAAATTCAAAGAGGTCGCCCTTTGCGTAACGTGTTTTTACGTTATCGGGCGGTTCGATCACATAGGGGTGAGGGGGTGATGAAACGCGCACCGGATCATCGTGCGTCACAGGCCGAGGGGTCGTTTCAAAGGTATAGGGATAGATGCATTTTTCCCGCAGAAGGCAATCAAGGCAGTCCTGCCGTTTCAGGGCGCAGACCACCATCTTCAGGGCGTGACCGAAGACGCCCCGGAACGTCGATCCCTTGTATTCCGGAAGGATGGCGTTGTCTTCAAACAGGATGGAAAATGAATATCTGCCGTACAACATGGGCGAATTCCTATCAGATCGGCGTGAAGAAAGAAACGGCTGCTACGTTGCGGCCATGTTTCCCCAGGCGGCAAAAGAAAGCGAGTAATCACTACCCGCAATGATGCGAAAATGTCAATACAAGATTCTGACCGGAGTGCCTGTGTCTTAGTGGATCATGACCTGGGTGAGGAGATGTCCCACGCGTTTGAGGCTTTCCAGGTCGTCGGCTGGCATGAAGTAGTCTATGTAGGGCAGGGCGGCCGTCATGCCCTGGGCAAAGGTATGGCAGTCCGGCCGTCCCAGTTCGGGATTGAGCCAGATGACCCGGTGTACTTTGCTGCTGAGCGACGATAACTCCCGCCGCAGAATTTCGGGCCACAGATCCCATCCATCGCTGAGAATGACCACAACGGTACGGTTGTTCAGAAGCCTGTGGCCGTGTTCACGGTTAAACTGGCGCAGCGATTCCCCGATATTGGTGCCCCCTGACCAGTCCGGGACTTCAAGCGCCATCTTTTTCAGGGCTTCCTCAACGGAAAAATGGCGGATGAAAAAGGTGACCGCCGTAAGAGATGTGGAGAATACAAAAGCCTCTGCCCTGGAACCGATGCCCTTGATTCCCAGGATGAAGGGGATCAGAAGACAGGTGTAGCGGTCCATGGAACCGCTTACATCTGCAATGATGACGAGGCGTTTAAGACGCCTTTTCTTCTCTCTGTAATACAGCTTCAGGGGGATTCCGCCGGTCTTCAGGCTTTCTTTCAGGATGCGGGGGAAATACATCCGGCCTTTTCTCCTGGACGGCCTTACATGCCGGTACTTCTGAAGCCTGAAAGGCTCGGCGATGCGTTTCAGTGCCAGATGGGCGATCTGAACGTCCGTCCTTTCGAAGCCGCCAAGTTCCTTTTTCCCGGCCCCCGGCAACGGGCTGTATGCGAGGGCGGCGGAGCGCTTCTGCTCCCGCGTTTGTTCATTTTCCGGCCCCTCCAGCGGGCTCATATCTACATTCCGGGGTATGGGTTCCGGTCCCTGTGTTTCATCCGGGTTGCGGTCACATGCGTCACATAACTGATCCAATTCTGGAATCAGGATGGGATCCCAGAATTCATAAAACAGGTCTTCGAATTGCTTCCACTCAATGTCTCCCGATGCCAGATTGGTCCGCAGGGCTGCCATAAAGTCCGGTCTGTGAAAGTAATCGATTGCGGCAAGGCTTAAGAGTGAGTCGTGGACACTGCTTTGAAAAACCTTGAAGCCGCGGCTTTTGAGAAAGTCGGCAAACATGATGATCCGGCCTGAAAGGCCCGTTGATCTTAACCTGTATTGATTGATGTCCATCGGTCTTGATCCTCCGGCAAGCAAACATTTCAAAGCTTGTCATGCCGGACCTGATCCGGCATCCGGCCTTCGCCGGAGTAATAATCTAAGCCAGGTACTGTGCCCTTTCGCCGGGATCGGCCCAGATTTTCTCCTTGAATCGATTGATATCTTCCTGATATTTGAAGATACATCCCAGGGTTTCCGCCACAACATCGGGATCAAGGGATTGCTTCTGCATGGTAATCAGGGCCTGTGCCCAGTCCAGCGTTTCCGAGATGCCGGGTTTTTTCAGAAAATCAACGGTTCTCAGTTTCTGCATGAAATGGGCGATTCTTTCCGCAAAGGATGATTCGATGCCGGGAAGACGGGTCATGACGATCCTGTATTCTTTCTCAAATGACGGATATTCGATCCAGTGATAGAGACACCGCCTCTTCAGTGCGTCGTGGACGTCCCTGGTTCTGTTCGATGTAATGATCACGACAGGTTTCTTCTTCGCTTTAATGGTGCCGATTTCAGGAATCGTGATCTGGAATTCGGACAGCACTTCGAGAAGAAATGCCTCGAACTCTTCATCGGCCCGATCGATCTCGTCTATCAGAAGAACAGGCGCTTTCCCGTCGGCGCGCTCGATGGCCTCCAGAAGGGGACGCTTGACGAGGAAAGGGGGGCTGTAGATCAGGTGATCAATATCCTGATGCCGTTTATGATCCTGCTCGCACATCCGGATGTAGAGAAGCTGCTTTGGATAGTTCCACTCATAGAGCGAGGTGGATGCGTCCAGTCCTTCGTAGCATTGAAGCCGGATAAGGTCCGTATCAAGCAGACGGGCCATTACAATGGCGATCTCTGTTTTGCCCACACCCGGTTCGCCTTCCAGGAAGATCGGTTTTTCGAGACGGTTGGCAAGAAAAAGGACGGTTGCGAGAGCCCTGTCGGCAATATAGTGAGCGTCGGCAAGGTCGGAAACGACCTGTTCAATCGATTGGAAATGGTGTGAGGATAAGGACACGGGAAAATTCTCCTTCGAATTTATTACGTATTCACTCGCCTTTATGATGAGAGATTCGGAAATCGGTTCCATATCGTCCATCCTTCGAAAATTATCATAACCCCAGATATTCAATGGCCAGACCGCACAGAAAAATAGCGCCTCCGGCCAGTGCGTGAGAGTATCTTTCCAGGGGTTTCATGGATATCAGATGAAGTCCCCATGATGAAGCCACCACAATTCCGAGCATGGTCAGGATCGTAACACTGCCGAAAACAGCAGTTACGGCGATAAGACCTGTGACGCTCTCCTTGGCTGCCGGGTACATCAGGATGGGGATTAAAGGTTCGCAGGGGCCCAGAACAAAGATAACGAAAAGAATCCAGGGCGTGATGTTGGAACTATCTTCAGCGTCATGGATGTGAAGATGATCGCTCATGTGGTTGTGAACATGAACATGGCTTGCCCCGTCCGGATGAATGTGAGGATGTTCATGAGGTTTCAAACGCCGGGCTCTCCGAAGCCCCCAGACGAAATAGACAAAACCGAAGGCAATCAAAGCCCATGCGGCAAGATTGCCCCGGAAGGTTTCCACAATTTCCAGTTTCGTCACGGCGATTCCCAGGGCGATTCCGATGATTCCCAGCAACACCGAACTGCCGACATGACCGACACCGCATAGAACCGTAATCAAACATGTTCTGGAGAGAGACCATTTCCTGACTTTGGCCATCATAATGAATGGGATATAGTGGTCAGGGCCAAGCAACGTATGCAGGAAACCGATGGACGCCGCCGTTATCATGAGGATGGTCCATTCTTCAGACATGGGTGATCCTTTGTGTAAAATGGCGGGCGATCTGGGACTCGAACCCAGGGCCTTTGGCTTCGGAGGCCAACGCTCTATCCATCTGAGCTAATCGCCCGTCTCTGATCATGGCAGATATTTTTCGGAGAGGATGTTTTATATAAGGTACAGAGAAAATATACAATATCTTTTCTACGTTTTTTTATGGGATGCATGTTTGACGGGGCAATGCGATCTCCCCCAGTATCTGTTTCACCGGCTGACTTTTGTTCATGCAGTAAAGATGCAGGCCGCATACCCCGTTTTTCAGCAGATTTTCCACTTGAACGGTCGCGTATTCTATGCCGTATTTTTCTACTTCTTCCGGTTTATCTTTTATTTTTTCTATCCGGCTGCCAAAGCCTGACGGGATTTTGATGCCAAGGCCGGATGATGTTTTAGCGCCTGAAAGCGACACGATGCGCTCGATCTGTTTATAGTTCAGAATGGGGAAGATCCCTGGAATAATCGGGACGCGGACTTTCATTTTCAGGGCGCGATCCCGGAAACTGTAAAAAGAATCATTGTTGAAGAACAGTTGAGTGATGACAAAATCGGCGCCCGCATCAACCTTGCGCTTCAGATTTACCATGTCGGCGTCAAGACTCTGTGCTTCCAGGTGCCCTTCCGGGTATCCGGCGACACCTATGGAAAAGTCGTTTAATGGGTTGATAAATTCGACAAGGTCGCTTGCATAGCCGAATCCCCCTGCCGTTTTTTGAAAACGTGTTTCACCCTCCGGGGGATCGCCTCTTAAGGCAAGGATGTTTTCAATATTTTCCTTTTTAAATTCTTCCAGAATCTTTACAATATCGTCTTTTGTTGCCTGCACGCAGGTTAAATGGGCAATGACGTCCATGCCGAATTCATTCTTGACCTTCGATGCGATTTGGATGGACGTGTCTCTCGATCCGCCGCCGGCTCCGTATGTTACGGAAATGAAATCGGGTTTCATCTCCTTGAGTTCCTGGATGGTGGAAAAGAGATTTTCGATGTTGCCTTCCCGGACAGGGGGAAACACTTCAAACGATAAGGTAAATTTATTCCGAAAGCAGATATCTCTGATTTTCATATGTGCGTTCCTGCTTTTTTCCCTGAGAAAATGTCACTAAGAAGAGGGATTGTCAATACATTTTCTATATCA
>JBAWYD010000005.1:0-42088 GCA_037143735.1 Deltaproteobacteria bacterium | reverse complement strand
GGTGGCTCACTTTTCACGACCGAAAATGGCTCACTTCGTAAAGACCGTTGACAATCCGCTTCCGACTTTTGAATTGTCGCGGATTTTATCGGTTTCACTCAGGTTCTGGAGTCGTTTTTCAGCCCAGTTTCCCATAGGAACCATGACCTCTTCCTGATACATGTTGAAGTGCCGTGACTTATTAAATTGTATCAGTCGCTCCCATGAATCACGGAAGCGGTTGGGCCACTTTCCCGGATAACAGTTTTTCTTATGCCAAATCATTTCTTCAGTCCAGAGCCAGCCAATTTTTCTCATGGCGAGAATCAATTCGAGAACGTAGGTGTGCCGTTCTCCGTTTTGAACTTTTTCTTTTATATTGAGGACAAAGGTTCCATCTGGCTTGAGAACACGAAGCAGTTCGATGCCTGTCGGCAAAAACCAGTCAACATACTGGTCGGGCTTGATACCTCCATATGTCTGTGACCGTTGGTCTGCATATGGTGGTGAGGTAAAAATCAAATCAACGGAGTTGTCAGGTAGATCTCGTAAAGCTTCCCGGCAATCTCCCAATATTGTTTTTGCCGTGACTGTAATCATTCCCTATTCCTCCCTGAAACCATGATGGAACGACTATACATCATTTATCAGGAAAAATCTGTACTGACTTTATTGGCTATTTTATTAAACCTCGCCATCAAGGGTACTCGGTTTCTCGGTGTTGATTTTTGATGGTGCATAACAATTAATATACGAAAAGACTTGAGTCACCTAACTTTCGGATTACAGTGCCAAATATTCAAAGAAATTTCAACAACTATCATTAGATAAATTCTGTTTGACCTTATGTCTTCATTGCTCAACATAGGGGCAATTTAAACTTAAAGCATACTTGACTTTTATTTAAGTTTGACTTAAAGGTAAATATAAACTCATTCAGGTTATTTTATGGACCCCATTTTTAACAGGTCAGTCGTCGAGGAAATAGATAAATACTTGGATACCGATGAGGTGATCGTCCTGCATGGGGCACGCCAGGTCGGCAAGACATCTATTCTCTATTACCTTCAGAATCAATTTAACAACCGTGGGTTTATTACACATTTTATCGATTTGGAGGATTCACGATTCGTCAAAATCCTGGACGCAGGGGTGGGAGAATTTCTCAAATATCTCCGGGAGGAAGGGGTATCGGCAGATAGCGGGCAGGAACGAATTATTGTCTTTATTGATGAAATTCAATACCTTGCCAATCCATCACAATTTTTGAAGTTAATTGCTGACCACCACAAAGCCATTAAACTGATTGTCTCCGGTTCGTCAAGTTTTGCCATTAAATCCAAATTCACGGATTCTTTGGTCGGAAGAACCGTCAATTTCGAGATTTTCAATCTCTCTTTTAAAGAGTTTTTACTCTTCAAGCGGATTTCCTTCGAAGATGGTCTCCCTTACACAGATAAGAAAATCGACGAACTCAGGGCGTTGTTTAGAGAATATGTGCTCTATGGCGGATATCCCCGAATCGTACTGACGCCCGAGATTGAAAAAAAAGAGAAATATCTGCAGCAGATTATCGATACTTATGTCAAAAAGGATATCAGAGATCTGGCCGGCGTCAAAGATATTGATAAGTTTAATAAGCTTCTCGAGGCACTGGCGTCACAGAGCGGACAGATCCTTAACGTCGAAGAACTTTCCAATACCACCAAAATTGCCAAGCAGACGATAAACAAGTATCTGTTTATTCTCGAGAATACCTATATCATCAAGATGGTCAGGCCCTTTAGCCGGAATCTTCGTTCAGAGCTTTTCAAGCTGCCCAAGATCTATTTTTATGATACCGGATTGATGCAGTTGCTGTGGCTGAAAGGGTTGCAGAAAGAAGTGATCGGAAACGTCTTTGAAACAGGGATATTTGCAGAGCTGGTTAAAAAATATTCGCAGGATGCGGTTTTTTACTGGCGGACAAAGGACAGGAAGGAAATAGATTTTATCTTGAGAGTCAAGGATGCCATATTGCCGATAGAGGTGAAACTTAATTTTGAGCAATTCAATCCCTTGGCAATCCGGTATTTTAACGGGCATTACGGCTTGAGTGACTACAGGGTTGTGAGTCTGAATGGCGAGCGCAAAAATGAGTCCTGTATTTACCCCTGGGCCCTATAGAGACCGTCGGCCCCATCGCGTCAGGTCATCAATTTGATGATTTTCTTTGATTCCAGACAGAGTCTCTGGGAGATTGCTATATGCGTGTATCTGAAATGCAACGATTAAATAATACTTGTGATCTGTCTGCACTGGATTTCAATCTCCAGTTCCGGAAAGCGTTGGAACTCATGGAGGAAACGCACAGAAACGCCTTTATCACGGGCCGGGCGGGCACGGGAAAGTCCACCCTGCTCAACTATTTCAAAGAGCATACGGAAAAGAAGGCCGTCATTCTGGCGCCGACGGGCGTGGCCGCCATCAATGTGGGCGGGCAGACCATTCATTCCTTCTTCAGGTTCAAGCCTGATGTGACCCTGTCGGCCATTCGGAAAAAATACAAGAACGAGAAAAAGAATCTCTACAAAAAGCTGGAAATCATTGTCATCGATGAGATTTCCATGGTGCGGGCGGATCTTCTGGACTGTGTGGATAAATTTCTTCGCCTCAACGGTCCCGATGAAAAGCTGCCTTTCGGCGGCGTCCAGATGATTTTTATCGGCGATCTCTACCAGCTTCCCCCGGTCGTCACGGGGCAGGAAAAGGAAATTTTCCGGGAACATTACGCGACTCCCTACTTTTTCAGCGCCAGAGTCTTCGAAGCGCTGGATATGGAATTCATTGAGCTGGAAAAGATCTACCGCCAGAAGGACGATGAATTCATCCGCCTCCTGAATGTCATCCGGAACCGCACCGTAACCGATGACGATCTGGCTCTGTTTAATCAGCGTTTTGACCCGCAATTCGAAGCGCCGCCCGACGATTTCTATATCTATCTCACCAGCACAAACGAGCAGGCAAACCGCATCAACGACGAACGGCTCGCCAAATTACCGGGCAGGATCTGGTCTGTCCGTGGCCTTATTGAAGGAGATTTCGGCGCGGAATATCTGCCGACGGCCATAGAACTGAAGCTCAAGAAGAGCGCCCAGATCATGCTCCTCAATAACGATTCGGCCGGACGGTGGGTGAACGGAACGGTCGGCAGGATGGTAGGCATCAAGAAGGATGAAGAGGGGCAGGAGATCATCCTTGCCAGACTGGATAACGGCAAGAAGGTAGAAATTACACCCAACACCTGGGAAATATTTCGCTTTTTCCTCAAGGACGGTGAGCTTTTCTCCGAAATCGTCGGGTCATTCACCCAGTATCCCCTCCGGCTGGCTTTCGCCGTCACAATCCACAAAAGCCAGGGAAAGACCTTCGAAAAGGCCATCATTGACGTGGGACGCGGCACCTTCGCCCACGGCCAGATGTACGTGGCCTTGTCCCGCTGTACCACCCTGGAGGGGATCGTTCTGATGAAGCCGCTACGGAAAAGCCACATCCTGATGGACTGGCAAGTGGTGAAATTTCTGACCCGCTGCCAGTATGACCTGGCGGCCCGGCAATTCCCCAGGGAAGAAAAAATCAGGCTTATCGAAGAAGCCGTCAAAAAGAGGAAGAATCTGGAAATCGTCTATCTGAAGGCAAAGGATGAAAAGACCCGCCGCGTCATCAAGCCCCTTTCTGTCGGAGAGATGGAATACAACGGCCATCCTTTCATCGGGCTTTCGGCCGTCTGTCTGACGCGCAGGGAAAAGCGGGTTTTCAATGTGGACAGAATCCTCGAAATCAGCGATCCCCCATGATTCCCGTTAAATAGGCGCTGTCCCTATTTATTGTTTATCCTACAAACAGCCCTATGGCAACCAGTGTGGGGGTTACAATGTTTAAGACCACGTTCAGGCCCATTGACGGTATCAGTTTTTTTGTGTCTTCGGCGTACCGGATCGCACCGACAAAAGCAGGCACGGCAATAACCAGGGTGCCCAACCCCAGAAGGCTGCCCGTAGGCAAATACCCGAAATAAACACCGAAGATGATAGACAGATAGGCCATCAACAGAAATGCCCCATAGATCAGACTGCTGGTTTTTTTGCCGAGGAGAATCGGAACGTTCCTTCTGCCTATCGTTTTATCCGCTTCAACATCGGGAAACTGGTTCAGAAGTAGCAGGTTGTTCACTAAAAAGAAGGGCACGAGCGAGCCGACCAGGGCGATCCAGGAGTATTGACCCGTGAGAACAAAATGTGTGCCCACGACCATGAGCGGACCAAATCCCAGACCGGGTGCGATCAGGCTCAACACGGGATGGTATGCCACCCACGGAGAATAGGCGACAATAATCAAAAAACCGACTAACCCCAGAGGAAGCAGCAATATGCCTCTCACATACAGGAAGTACGCGCCTACCAGGCCTGCAACAGCTAAAGATATTACGGCAGTGCCCAGGGTCTGGGGCGCCACAGCGGGGTTCTCCGGCAGCGTTCCAGTGCCGCCGCTGAAGGGCGTCCTCTCTGTCCTGAAGTCCAGGCCGCTTTTAAAATCAAAATACTCGTTGAAGGCATTGACGCTGATGTGTGTAGAAATTGCCCCGATGAGGGTGAGAATAAAGTAAAGGATGCTTACCCGCCCGGATGTCCAGACAGCGGTTCCAAGTCCAACCAGGACGCACGCCGGTGTTAAAATCAAAAAATTAGGACGCATCGGTCCTATCAGATGTTTCAGTTTGTTCACATTCATTGCCTCCGTAAAAAATTACTCCGTTTCGGCAGAGGTGGCGCTTGCCGCAGGAAGATAAGAACGTTCAGCATAATCTTTGACCATGCGGTCTGCGCTGAAACGCCAGCCGAGAGTCTGCATAGCATGTTTCATCCGCTGGACCCAGTGATGCGGGATTCCTTCTGTGCCCCTATCATAGTATAGCGGAATCACTTCTTTTTCGAGTGTTTCATACAGATATTCGGCGTCCCTTCTGTATTGTTCATCCGGATCGTTGTGCATGCCGCCATGACCGACGGCAAACCCGTTCTTGCCGTCGTATGCTTCATTCCACCAGCCGTCGAGAACCGAAAGGTTCAGACCCCCGTTAAGAACGACCTTCTGACCGCTGGTGCCGCACGCTTCCAACGGCCGTCGGGGGGTGTTCAGCCACACATCCACTCCTTGAACAAGATGGCGGGCTACGTTGTAATCGTAGTTTTCAACGAAAACGATTCTCCTTACATGGGCGCTGTTATAGCTGTATTGGGCAATCCTCTGCAATAGTCGCTTGCCATCGTCGTCCCTGGGGTGGGACTTCCCGGCAAATATGATCTGGATCGGTCGGTGAGCGTCTTCAATTAATTTGGCCAGGCGCTCGGGTTGAGATAAAATCAGGTCTCCCCTCTTATAGGTTGCAAATCTGCGGGCGCAACCGATGGTGAGCACATCCGGGTCAAGAATCTGATCGATTTGTTTAAGCGTATCACCATGGCCCTGACGTTCTGACTGCAATTGCAGGCGGCGGCGGACGAAGCGAACGAGACGCATCTTCAAGCTCTGGTGTGTCTCCCACAACTCTCCGTCATCAATCTCCGATATTCTTTCCCAGAAGTCAGGGTACGCCATTCGTGTGGGCCAATCCTGGCCAAGACGCGTCCCAAACAATTGGTACATTTGGGGCGCCAGCCATGACAACACGTGCACCCCATTGGTAATGTGGCCGATGGGGACGTCTTTCTCGGGCCGCCCTGGCCACAGAGAATTCCACGCCAGGCGACTGACCGTTCCATGAATGGCCGAGACGCCGTTCGCCCGGCGTGAGGTTTTCAAGGCCAGGACGGTCATGCAGAAGGGCTCCGACCTGTCTTGCGGATTGACGCGTCCCAGGGCCATAAAATCATCGTGAGACAGTCCCATTTTTTCCCGGAAGATGCCGAGGTGCTCTTCGACCAGATCCGGTGGGAACCGGTCGTGGCCTGCGGCAACGGGAGTATGCGTGGTAAAAACGGTATACAGGGACACGCGCCGGTGGGCGCGATAAAACGGGATCTGGTCGTACTCCATAATCCGGCGGACCTCTTCGAGGATGGCAAAAGCACTGTGTCCCTCGTTTAAATGCAGCACTCCAGGGGAAATATTAAGTGCCTGTAAAATTCGCGCACCGCCAATCCCCAGCAGCACCTCCTGTCGAATACGCAATTTATTGTCCCCACCGTAAAGCCTGGAAGTCAGTTCGCGATCTTCCGTTGAGTTGCCTTCCACGTTGGAATCTAAAAGCATCAGGCAAACCCGTCCTACCTGAAGCTGCCAGACCCGCGCCTGGAGCAGTCCGCTCCGGGTCTCAATCCGCAAAATCAATGGCTGTCCGCTTGAATCCAAAACGGTTTTCAG
Organism: Deltaproteobacteria bacterium; assembly: GCA_037143735.1. Taxonomy (GTDB): domain Bacteria; phylum Desulfobacterota; class Syntrophia; order Syntrophales; family UBA2185; genus JAPLJQ01. The sequence continues at coordinate 35,707 of JBAWYD010000005.1, read as the reverse complement.
CGGCAGGTTGTTGATATCGAGATTGACATAATTTTCTTCCTGCCAGCCATCTTTGCTCAGTCTCTGACTGAAATAGCCCTGCTGGTAGAGAAGTCCGATTCCAATCAAAGGAATCCCCAGGTCGGAGGCGCTTTTTAGGTGGTCTCCTGCCAGGATACCCAATCCGCCGGAATAAATGGGCAGCGATTCGTGCAGGCCGAACTCGGCAGAAAAATAGACTACCGGCCGTTTGTTTAAATTGCCGCAGTGTGTGCCTCCCCACGTCCTGTCCTTTTCAACATACTCATTCAGTCGACGGAATGCGTAGTTGATCCGGCTGTGGAGAACCAGCTCGGAGGCCCGTTCCTCGATTTGCTCCGGTGTGATCTGATCCAGAAACGCAATCGGGTTATGGTCAACCTGTCGCCAAAGCTGTGGGTGCAGGTCACTGAAAAGGCTGATGACCTCCGGATGCCATGTCCACCATATATTCTGAGCCAGCACACGAAGCCGTTCATGAAGATGGATGTTCGGACTTGTCATTGTCATTCTCCTTTTTTAATTTTCGATAAGACAGGTAACTATGCAAAAACCATCCAAGAAGAAACCCGATTGCCAGTGTAAAAAAGATCAGCAGCGCGCGCGACATGGAAATATACCAGAATAAAAAGCTCACCTCCACTGCAGCAACATTCTGAATGAGAAATATTACGGTAAAGCTTGCAAGGATAATAATCAAGATTAATTTGAAATTCATCTTTTTTCACCCTTTCATATGGCTACGTCTCGCTAACCCATACACGCTCCATCCTGTCACCCTGCTGAATCGCATCCACCACATCCAGCCCTTTCACAACCTTTCCAAAAACCGTGTGTTTCCCGTTAAGATGCGGTTGCGGCGAGTGTGCTATGAAAAACTGACTCCCATTCGTGTTCGGCCCTGAGTTCGCCATGGAGATCGCTCCCCTTTCGTGGATCAGGGGATTTCCTGCCAGTTCGTCCTCAAACCGGTATCCGGGTCCACCCCGGCCAGTGCCGGTCGGATCGCCACCCTGGATGACAAAGTCGCTGATCACCCGGTGAAATATGACCCCATCATAAAAACCCTCCTGCACCAGAAAGATAAAGTTATTGACTGTCCTGGGTGCGTATTGAGGACAGAGTTCCAATTCCATGGTCCCCCGGTTGGTTTCAAGAATGCAGCGATACACCTTCTGCGGGTCGATCTGCATTTCAGGCGGACTATCCCATTGTTTTCCCTTCATACAATTCCTCCTCCAACGTTTAATAATACTCTCAATCTCCTGCGTAAATGGCAGTAACCCGTCAAATGGCGACGTATATTTACCGCAGTGAATACAAACTTGACTGGGTAAGCAGTTTTAAGTAAACTGCTTTTACTTGTCAAGAATAAATGAAAACCATCCATTGAAAATACCGGATTCCCGCCTGCGAGGGAATGAGGAAATTGAGATTGGTTCGCATCTTCCGCGATGCCACAAGAGATATTATCGGAGAAGAACGATGGAAAATTTCAGGGAAGTAAGGGCAGGAGGCAAGTCTTTGAAAAAGGACTATGTCTCCATCATGCTGTGGTTTGTGGGCAGGGCGATCCAGGCGGCGTCGGCGGTGGATAAAGATGTCAGGAAAGAGTTTGAGCAACTGCCGGATCATTTTACCTTTTCTCTAAGTGTCATGCCCGACGGACCCCACATGATCGTGGGGAAGACCAAAAAGGGAATCGTACAGTACATCGGGTGGGACCCCGAAGGCAGAGACATCGACCTGAAAATGAAAATCAAGAACATTGAAGCCGCCATGTTGCTGTTTACCTTTCAGGAGAGCACCACCATTGCTACCGCACGGAACCGCCTGATCGTGGATGGCGAGGTGCCTCATGCCTGCGCTGTCGTGCGCATCCTGGATATCGTAGAAGTCTATCTGCTCCCGAAGATCATTGCGAAACTGGCGGTTAAGCGTTATCCCGTCTGGTCTCCGGGGCGGAAATACGGTGGCCGGACATGGATCTATATTCGCACGATACTGGGGTTTTAAAGGAGTTTATTATGTTTTTACCCAACAACTATGAATTTGCCTGCCCCGTCAAAACCAATTCCGGAAACCGCGCGCTTGAACATCTTCCCGTGGAACTGGACGCCTTGAATGCCCGTAAGCCCCTTGTCATCACCGGCAAAGATGCGGCCGGGAAGGGACTGGTTGATGTCCTGATCGATGCCTTCAGGGATTCGGGGATTACGATCGGCGTCTTCGACGGCGTGCCCACTTCCCCCGATTTGATACTGATAAGAGAGCTGTTCCGGATTTATCGAGATGGGGGTTACGATGCCATCATTGCCGTGGGCGGCGGTTCCGCGACGGACACTGCCAAAACGCTGAACATTGCCGTATCCGGAGAGCCTGAAGACCTTGAGACATGCGCCGGAGAAAATCTGATCAAAAAACCTCTGAAACCTCTCGTTTACGTGCCGACATTGTCGGGAACGGGTTACGAAACATCCCGTTACGCCTTTTTCGGCAATAAAGTGTACACCTCGCATTTCCTCATACCCGATCTGGTGGTGATCGACCCCCGGATGACCGTTCCGGAAGATGCGAAAACGACGGCGTCAACGGCCCTCGTTGCCCTGACACAAGCCGCAGAGCTGTATGTTTCTCCGGGCAAGAACCCCCTTACCGACAGTTACGCTTATACGGCCATTTCCTTCATCATGGAAAATCTGGTGAACGTGATAAAAAATCCGCAGGAGAGCATTGGCCGCCTGTCCCTCGCCAATGCCCACTGTATGGCGGGCTGCGCTTTCTCCAATGCGGCAGCGGGTATGGCTCATACGCTGGGAAAGGCCGCCGGCGATGCCTGTGGAGCTTCTCATGGATTATGTATGGGAATCTTGCTGCCTTATGTGCTGGAAAGATACCTTTCTCTGTCCGGTTACCACATCGCCGATTTGCTGCTGCCGCTCGCGGGTTTTGACGTTTACGCGGGTACGGCGGAAGAAAAGAAGGCTCAAAAAGCCATCGACACGATTTACGGTTTGCAGAAAGACTTGTTCAAGATCAGCGGCGGCGCGATTCCCCGGACACTGAAAGACGCGAACGTCTCAAAAGATATCCTGAAAAATACAGCCGCGAAAGCCGCCGGGGGCGCTTCATCGGGCCTCGATTCAGATGGCTGCCTTGCGGTACTGGAACAGGCCTGGGAAGGCAGATAAAAGGAGCGGATCAATGGATTTACCCGGATACTATGAATTCTGCTGTCGCGTTAAAATCATTGCCGGTCATGACGCCTTGGAACGGATCCCCGGTGCCTTAGCCGACATGAATGCGCGAAAGCCGATGATCGTCACGGACAAGGGGGTTTCCGGCGCCGGACTGATCGATATCGTAACCGATGCCCTCAAAGGCGGCATTGTCATCGGGGCGATCGCCGACGATGTGCCGCCCGATTCTGATTTGCGGGTTGTGAACCGCCTTGCGAATGCGTACCGGGAGCAGGGCTGTGATTCCCTTATTGCCGTCGGCGGCGGTTCCGTCATGGATACGGCCAAAGGGGTCAACATCGTCGTTTCCGAAAAGGCGGACGATCTCATGAAGTTCAGCGGCGCCAATGCCCTGAAGAAGGCATTGAAGCCCCTGATCGCCATCCCGACGACGGCGGGAACGGGCTCCGAAGTAACCCAGGTCGCGGTGATCAAGGATCATGAAAAACACATGAAGATGGCCTTCGTCAGCTATTTCCTCCTGCCGGACGTTTCCATTATCGATCCCCGCATGACACTGACCCTGCCGTCGGCCATCACCGCGGCAACAGGCATGGACGCTCTGTCTCACGCTGTGGAAGCTTACACCGGACTGGCAAAAAATCCCCTGAGCGACGCCCATGCCCTTGCGGCCATCGATCTGATCAGGTCAAATCTGGTCAACGTGACAAAAAATCCGGGGGACAGGAATGGACGTCTCGCCATGGCAAGCGCCGCCACATTAGCCGGCATGGCCTTCTCCAATTCCATGGTCGGGATGGTACACACCATCGGGCATTCCGTCGGTTCCGTCTGCGGTGTTCCCCACGGCGCCTGTATGGCCATTGTCCTTCCATATGGCCTCGAATATAACAAGCATAAAAATGGCCATCTCTCAGCGGAACTCCTCCTGCCGCTGGCCGGGTCGAGAGTTTATACCGAAACCCCGAAACCTGAAAGAGCGGAAAAAGTCATCGCCCTCATCCGTCAGATGAATCAGGATCTTCATGATGCAACGGGCGGCAGGCATGCACGCTTCTTCAAAGAAGTCACAGACAGGGAAGGAAAACCGATGGTCCCCAAAGAAAAACTTCCCGATATTGCGAGAACGGCTTTAAGCGACGGGTCCATCTTTTACAATCCCGAAGAGCTGGATTACGACGATTTACTCATGGTTCTGGAGGCGGCATGGGAAGGGAAACCTCTCGATTGAAAGAAGTATTCATTCTGACCCAGCTCGAAGATCTGGCTGAGAAACTCGGAATAGAGGTACGCTACGAGAACGTAAACGTGGAAGAATCCTTTGGGACAGGCGGGCTTTGCCGCATACAAGGAAAATCCGTTCTCATCATCCACTCGCATGCAACCTCCAAAGAGAAGATTCAGGTTATGACAGCGGCATTGAAAGTGTTTGATCTCGGCGATATTTATGTCAAACCGGTGATCAGGGAATTGCTGGAAGGATCAGTCGAATAAGATTTGAAAAAGAACCTTGGCAATAATGTTTACGTGATTAACCTATTTACCAGATGATAATTATTACAAACAAAGGAGGCTCTTCATGAAAGCACGACAGAATGCACTGCAGGTTGCCCTTAACAACGAGATAAAGGAACATGAATTCTATCTCAAAAATGCGGAGAGAACGAAGAATCCCGTTGGAAAAGCCATGTTTCAGCAGATAGGGGGAGAAGAGCTGGAACATTACGAGAGGCTTAAACAGCTCAGCGAAAACTGGGATAAAGAAAAGAAATGGCCCGAAACCGTTCCCCTGAAGGTAAAAGAAACGACTGTCAGGAACGTCCTTAAAGATGCCGTCAAGAAGGCGCCAAAGGATGCCAAAGGCGATGCCGATGACCTGAAGGCCGTCCGCATAGCCATCGAATTTGAGGGCCGGGGTGCGGAGCATTATGCAAGACTTCGCGATGACGTTTCCGACCCGAAAGAAAAGGCGTTTTTCAATCTCCTTGCCGATATCGAACATGAACACTATGTGTCGCTCAAAGACACGGAGGAATATATGACCGATCCTGCGTCCTGGTTTAGAAAAAAGGAAGGTGGCGGTCTGGACGGCGCATAGCCGGAAGAAAATAGGGACAGCGCCCCTATTTATAATTCATAGGAGATGGGCATGACGTTCGGATATATGGGCAAGATTTTAATGGTGGATCTCTCCACGCGTGAGTGCCGTGAGGAGATTATTCCCGACGATATTTACGAACACCACCTGTCCGGGATGGGGCTGGCCGCTCACATTCTCTACAACAGGATCCCCGCGGGGGCCGATCCCCTCGGACCGGATAATATTCTCGGTTTCGTTTCCGGACTCCTGACCGGCACGGGAAGCCTCTTCTCCGGCCGGTGGATGGTCGTGGGGAAATCCCCCCTCACTGGCGGCTGGGGCGATGCCAACTGTGGCGGCAGCTTTTCTCCCGCCATCAAACGGTGCGGTTATGACGGCATTTTTTTCAGGGGAATCAGCGAAACGCCGGTCTATCTCTATGTAAAGAACGGCAAAGCGGAACTCCGCGACGCCTCTCATCTGTGGGGCAAAGACGCAGTGGACGCTGAGGATATCCTGACGGGGGAATTTGGCGCCCGTGCGCGGGTCGCCGTCATCGGGCCGGCGGGCGAAAAACTCTCTCTCATCTCGGGTATCTGCAACGACCGGGGCAGGATCGCTGCACGGTCAGGGCTCGGCGCCGTCATGGGCGCAAAGAAACTCAAGGCCGTCGTCCTCGACGGCGCAAAACGCATCCCTGTCCACAACCGCGACGGGATCAAGCAGTTGAGCCGTATGTGCAACCGGTGGGTCCAGTTTCAGCCTCCATTTTTATCCGGGCCGCTGGCGGCATACGTGGGAACCCTCATGAGGATGCTGCCCACGCAGATGGCCCAGGACGGTCTGATCTACAAGATCCTGCTGAAAAAATGGGGAACGGGGAGCATGAACCAGATGTCCGTGGAGATGGGTGATGCCCCGATCAAGAACTGGAAGGGGAGCAGCGCGGACTGGGGGATTGAAAAGTCCCTGTCCGTCAACCCCGACGTCATCAGACAGTCTGAAAAGGTCAAATATCACTGCTATTCCTGCCCGTTAGGCTGCGGCGGCATCTGCGCAACGACGGGAAAATACAAAGAGACGCACAAACCCGAGTACGAATCCGTCCTCGCTTTAGGGGGGCTGTGCATGAACCGTGATCCGGACAGCCTTTTCTATCTCAATGAACTTTTGAACCGGGCAGGCATGGACACAATCTCCGCGGGCGGTACGGCGGCCTTTGCCATCGAATGTTATGAAGCGGGCATCCTGACGAAAGAGGACACGGACGGCCTCGAACTCACTTGGGGCAACACCCCTGCCATTGTTTCTCTCATTGAAAAGATGGTCCGGCGCGAGGGAATCGGCGATATTCTGGCGGACGGTTCGAAAGCGGCGGCCCGGAGGATCGGGAAAGACGCCGTCCGGTTCGCCATGCACGCCGGGGGGCAGGAACTCCCCATGCACGACGGGAGGAACGACCCCGGTTTCAATCTCCACTACTCCGTCGAAGCGACGCCCGGCAGGCATACCATGGGCGCGCAACTCTATTATGAAATGTTTCAGCTCTGGAAAAAAGTTACAGGACTGCCGCGGGCAGAATTCCTCTATTTTAAAGACAGGAAGTATTCGCCGGATGAAGAAAAGGCCATCAAAGCGGCGGCATGCAGCAAGTTCATGAATGTCGTCAACGGTGCCGGGGTCTGCATGTTCGGAACCCTTCTGGGCGCGAAAAGAGCCCCCGTTTTTGACTGGTTGAATGCCGCCACAGGCTGGAACAAAACGCCCGGGGAGTACATGGAGATCGGAGGGCGTATCCAGACCTTAAAACAGCTCTTCAACATCAAGCATGGAATTGATCCGAAATCTTTCAAGGTGAACGACCGGGTACTCGGAAGACCTTCCCAGAAAGAGGGGGCGAACCAGGACAGGACGGTGGACATCGAGAAGATGATGGCAGGTTACTGGTCTCAATTCGGGTGGAACCCCGAGACGGGCAGGCCGGATAAAGAATGTCTGAAGAGCAGTGGAGGAAACCCATGTCCTACAGAATCACAGAAGTCTGCAACGGTTGCGGCGCCTGCGTGAGAGTATGCCCAGTGGAGGCGATATCCGGAGAAAAGAAAGGGCTTCACACGATTGATAAGGCGCTTTGTATCGAATGCGGCGTCTGCGGACGGGTCTGCCCCGTGGAGGCCGTGAGAGATCCCTTCGGAATACCCTGTACGATGGCAAAGAAGTCGGAGTGGGAAAAACCCCGTTTCGATAAGAAAGCCTGCATGTCCTGCAGGATCTGTATCGACGCCTGTCCTGTCGGCTGCCTCGGCCTGTCCGACCCGCCTGGGCCCGATGACCCTCACGGATACCCCTTCATGGAAAATGAAAAAACCTGCATCGGCTGCGGTTTCTGCGCCCGGGAATGCCCAGTGGAGGCCGTTACGATGGAAGCAGGGGGGAAATGAAAACCGATCTCTTCTTCTATACCGGTACGGGCAACTCCCTTTGGACTGCACGCACTGTGGCAAACGAACTTGGTAACGCCGCACTCATTCCCATACTGTGGGCCACCGGTAATCCTGTTGAGAGCCAGGCCGACGCCATCGGTATCATCTTCCCCGTCCATATATGGGGTTTGCCACAGCAGGTTATTACCTTCGTCAATTCGTTAGCCATAGATACATCCAAGTACTACTTTGCCCTTGCCGTCAATGCCGGACAGGTTGCCGCCACATTGCTGCAATTAAAGAAACTCATGAAATCCAGGGGATTATTTCTCTCATCGGGGTTTGATATTTTTATGCCATCCAACTACATCCCCTGGGGTGGGCCTGGACCTGAAGATAAACGGATGCAGAGGATAAACGACGCGAAGGAAAAGATTAATAAACTCTCTTCAATGATTGCTAAAAGAGAGCGATGTCCCGTTGAAAAAGGTCCGCTATGGCAAAATATTCTGTTTTCCTGGTTTTATAAATTCTCTTTTCCATATATCCCTACAATGGATAAGGGTTTTTGGGTCGATGATAAATGTAACACATGTGGCATCTGTAAAAAAATCTGCCCTTTCGGAAACATTGATCTGAAAGCGGGTAAGCCCATATGGTTGCATCATTGTGAACAATGCCTCGCCTGTATCCAATGGTGCCCGAAAGAAGCGATACAATATGGCAAGAGAACTCCCCGGTATGAGAGATACCATCATCCGGAAGTAACGTTGGAAGATATTATCGCAATATCCCAAAAACCATCACGGAGCGGCAACGAAGAAGCCATTCTTATTAAACACTTACAAAACAATTAGAACCGTCCCCTTTTCTACTATTAAAATCAGTGGCAACGGAACGGGGGACAGATTTTAAATCTGTCCCCACACGATCAGGCCAGATTTTCGGACGGCATGGATTCCGCTGAACATTCCGTAGCCTACGCCTCCTGAACCTGCTGTTCAACCAGGGCGCACACTGTACGGAGGTCGTTCAGCAGTTTTTCCAGATCGGTCCTGGCAAATTTCCCCTTTCCCTTTTCGATCGCCGTCTTCATGGCCCTCAGGTTCGGGTAGTATTTTGCAAAAGGCTTGGGCTTCATGCCGCTCAGGTCTCTTTTCACCTTTGTATAGGATTTGAGCATGGTTGTCAGGACGGCATTCGTGACAGGTTTTTTCAGAATGGCATTGAAGACCTCCATGAGGCCGGGATTCTCCAGATTGGAGGCAAAGATATAGCCCTGGGAGACCCCGATGAGGCCCTTCTTGACGGCGTCCTGGATCTCTTTCGGAAGCTTCAGAAGCGTGAGGACGTTTTTGATTGATGTAATTGATTTTCCTGAGCTTTGTGCGATTGCGTCAACAGTTGACGCAAATGCGTTATCGACCCTGCCTGGATCGATTCCGTAAGAGATCACGTTATTGAGAATCTGATCGAACTCCGCATTGTTATGCTTCACTTTTATGAAATCAACAAAGGCATTTCCCATGTCAATGGGATCGATGTCTTCCCTCTGAAAGTTTTCAATCATCTGAATCTCGATGATCTCGGACTGATCGCTGACCTTATCCAGTACCCGCGCCGGAATGGCGACAAGGTTGAGTTGTTTGCAGGCGAGAAACCGTCGCTCACCGGCCAGGAGAAGATATTTATCCTCCTTCCCGACAACGATGACCGGCTCCAGGACACCCCGCGCCTCGACGGAAGCCACAAGAGCTTTGAACGAATCCGACTCCATATCAATGCCGGTTCTGATCTGCTTCTCCACGATAATCCGTTCCAGGGGAATGTACATATAACCGCCGCTTGCCGATGCCATTGTTGATTTCTCCTTTACGTCAAGAATTTCCTTAAAAATTGGAACCATCTCTTTTTCATTTTTTATGATCAGTTTTTATTGTTGAAAATTCAATAATTTGTTATCATAAGCTCATTTACTTTATGCCGCTTGGCTTTGCATGTAATCCATCTTGTAACTGGTAAAGTTCTTATATGCCATGATTTATAGAGATTTTGGATAAGTGGAATATCGGCATTTGATATCATTACTCGACAATACATGTCGCTTAGTCTATTAGCGGTATCGGCAACTTTTATTTGTTCATTTTCTGCAAATCTTTCCTTTGTATAGTGTGTAAAATATGAAGTCCCATTCAAAGGGGGATATGGAGGGTCAAGATAAATAAAATCATTTTTCTTAGCGTCTTTTATTATTTCCTCGTACGGAGAAGTTATTAATTTTGCTTTCTTTAATTTGGTACTGATTGTCTTTAAGTGCTCTAAAGAAGGAAAAGCAGGATTTTCTTTTCTACCATATGGTACATTATATTCACCCTTTTTATTCACTCGAAATATTCCATTATATGATGTTTTATTCAAATATATGAATCGCGCGGCTTGCTTAGTGCTATGTCTTGATTTATTATAATCTATTCTTATTTTGTAGTATGTTAATTCTGAACCAGATTTCTGAAATTCATTGAGATAATGATAAATTTTTTCAGGATTATCGCGTACCATTTCAAAACAATGAATTAAGTGACTATTGAGATCCGATAAAACAGCATGATGTGGTGATAATGAAAAAAACATTGATCCTCCACCAAGGAATGGTTCCCAATAAGTACCTTTGTTATAATCTTTGGGTACAAAAGAGAGCAAACGATCTACACTATGTACTTTACCGCCTGCCCAACGTAAAAATGTAGATGATTTCATATTTATACTTAAGTGAAAATTTAATCTTCGTCCTGAATACCAAGTACGTTGTTCAATCGATGATAGAATTCATATTTTATGTGTTTCATGAATTCATAATCCTTTTCATCATAACCTCGACTCGAACTTGAGTGCGCAGGTATCCTTCGGATCTCATTAAAAATTTTCATCCAATCGAGATAATATGCTTTTCCTTTTTCACCGGGTAATGGGATATTAAAAACGTTTTCGAACAATAACCAATTATTCTTTTGTCTAATTATGTTCATTAGATCTAAAATGTTAAGATACGCTTCTTTTGCTCTTCTTTTCTCGGGAGTTTCTTCAAGTTGACGTTTATAAGCTTCTTCCTTAATCTTTGGATTTTCAATTCCCTTTTCCCAGTATGTCTTTTCCCCAGATTTTTCTTCTGAAGTTCCATAGTGGTCCTTCAAGACTTTAAAAACATAATCGAGAATTTCCTGGCTAAGTTTAATAACATCCTGATGCGTTTGCTTGATACGCTCATCAGACTTCTTTGCCAGTCTTCTTAAAAAATCATCAGATCCAAAATCACTAAACTCTGCATGTATTATTTCACATAAGTTATCAATATATTCACGTACACCCCCTTCACCGAATTTTCTTGAAAAATTTTCATAAATTTCTGCGTCTGATGCATTTTTGATAAAACCCATTACTGGTTTTACAAATCGAAGGACACACTTTAACAAATTTTCCTCATCTTCAAGCTGAGCATCAAATTCTTGTTTCAGTTCACAATATTTTATTATATCCATCAGCAGAGTGAGGTGTGCCCGAATGCCTGGGTTTGTGGAAATATAACTGCTTCTACCTGCATCCCAGCGCTGCGTGTGACTATCTCTAATTTGCGAGAAATATGAATTTAATATTCGTCGAGCACGGTCAATCGTTTTTTCGTCTACAGGTCCATTGAGAGGGCCAGTTGCAAATGCCTTATGCACTTGCCGACCTAATAGGCCGGAAACAATTAATCCCTTCACAACTTCGGGGAGAGTAAGGCTTTGATTCTCTTTAGAAGCAACACCTTGCATAGAAAATCTTTGAAAAAATGGACTAGTTGGATCAGAATTCAATGTCTTTACAAGCCTTGAAGATAGGGCTGACAATCTCTCTTTTGGATCTTCTGAACCCCACTTTAAATCAGATTTCAATGATATTATTACACTTTGTTCGACTTTCTTTTGCTTATGGTTGATAGTAACAAACAATTCAGCTTCAGTTTTTGTATCCAACTTTTCAAAAGCTATAACAGCTACATTTTGATCCCAAAGTTCACCTTCGAGGTGTGAGTAACCGTAAAGTCTGTGTTGCCCATCAATAATCCAAGCGGATTTATACTTATTAGGAAGGTATAACCATCCAAACTTGATATTGGGATCAGAATTTTCTTTATTTGAAATCAGCTCAAATCTACATTCCTCAGTAAAATTAATTAGTAAATTTGTTGGAAAGTACCCCCCCCCTTTGATAAATTCGCCTATCTCGCTAATACGGCTTGATGAAATCATACGCTGATATGCAGGTCTCCCGTCAGGATGATTTAGTGCTTGATGATTAACAAACGCAATCTTCAATAATTGTCTTGGTGTGGTTAAAAAACTATAAAATTTTTGACCACCTAAAGTCCCCCGTGTAGCGGGAAGCTTTATATTTGATAACCCTGGTATGTCTTGTCCCTGCAAGAATTCGGCAAGAAATTGAAAGCGCCCAGCAGGTCCCATATGTTTTATAAAAGAATCAAAATATTGCATTTCATTTTCGGTAATGATTCTTACGTTTATAGCGTTTGCCCTTTCAAGGTCTGGTTCAGACCATATTATATTGTTTGTTATATATAACCAGATTATTTTGGGATTAAAATCCTGACCGTAGTGCTTCCTAATAGCATTTGCTATCAGTTTTTGAAGCGAATCAGTTTCAGCAAGATCTTTTTGAAGAGTCCTTCTCCCCCTAATTTCTCTTGATTTACATTCCGTAACAATGACTGTTTCATCATCCTTTGCAAAAACATCAATTTGCTTTTCACCAATTGTTCCGTCAATCCTCTCGTATCTGATATAAAAATTATCGCCATTTATTTCTGGATATCTCATTCTGTAAAACAAGCACCATGCTTGATCTTCCAGTAGTTTATCATGGCTTTTCAGTCGCTTCATTCTAACCGTATTCGATCCCTCCCTATGGACAATCCAGCCGTCAGCTTCAGCTTTCTCTTGATCCGCAGGATGAATTTTTTTATAAATGTAAGTATCTCGTTTTCTTGCATACATGGTTTGTAACATCGCTTTACTCGTGACTACTGGATGAAGATATTTATCTGAGCAGCTTAAATGGTCATTAGTAGCTTCTATTGAGAGTAATTTTACTGAAGCACTTGACTTTTTCTTATCGATCCGAGATTTTACCATAGTAGCCCCCTTGAACTTCTAGCAATATCATTAGCTGCGCCTGAATCTTAATGCATTTATATTATTACTCCGGCAACAAAATATCTAAAATTCCATCATTCCGGCGAAAGCCGGAATCTACTGAAAAGACTGGATGCCGGATCAAGCCCGGCATGACAAGCTTTGACATGTTTACTTGTCAGAAGAATAACTACTAATATCAATAAAATAGCCATGCTTAGATTCAAAAAAACCCTGTTTTCTTAAATAAGAAACAGGGTTGCGCGACATAATTCCATGTGTCCCTCTGCGTTGATAAGTTAAAAGGGTGTTACAATATCATCCTCAATATCCGCTTGAAATTGCAGCAAAAATATACCTGAATGTGGAATCAGTCAAGTCAATTTTCGTAATTTAAAGGACTGTATCCCGGATGATTCTCTCTGAGCCATTTTTCAACTTGCTTGCGAAGATCTCCTGCAAGCATAATCATTTCCTCTGCTTCCATTTCGGATGCAGCACCGGCAATCTCATAGGTACCAATATTCCTTTTTTTCCTGAAACGATCCAATTGCGCAACAAACGCGGGCTCCGCACGAATTGTGAAAGTGAGCGATTGAATAACTCTATAATGATGTGAATCACGCGCAGCTCTGTAGCCCTCTGCAGCCAAAGCCGCATTAGCTAAATGAAGGGCAGCGCTATACGCGATATTTAATTTCCAGTCAGGAGACAATCCCGTTGCCTTGGCATCTGCAAGATCCCGGTCCACCGCTTTAAAAAAATTAGTAATCTCTTGTGGACTTGTTTTATGATCTGCCAGCCAACCGTTATTCAACCATTCTTTCAAGCTCATCTTTGTCTCCTATCAAAAAAAGCTTCTCGCCACCAAGAACAGTAGTAAGAAAATGATGTCCTGTGCGGACCTTAGACAGAAACTCGGTAGGGGGATAGACGGTAGGATTGATTTCACGACCAATGGTTTCCTGGGCACTGCTCAATGCTGCAGTGACTTCTGCAAAAGTCACATTGCCCACGATCAAAATGTCTATGTCACTGCTTTTTCTTTCTTCACCGCGGGCGATAGAACCATAAATAAACGCCGTATCAATGCGGACAGCAAGCGGGGACAGCGCGGTCCGCAATACATCGCCCACGCCAGCCGTTTTCATCACAAGGCTCTTGAGTTCCTTGAAGACAGGGCTCTGAGAATTGGCTTGATAATAGACTTGGTGGCCCCGAACATTGCGACTTATAATTCCTGCATTAACAAGCGCTTTAAGTTCTCTCTGCACGGCGCCCATGCCAACACCTGCTGACCGGGTCAGTTGACGGAGATAAAGACTTTCATCGACATGACTGAAAAGCAAGGAAAGAATCGCACGGCGAGTCTTGCCGAAAAGAGTTGTACCAAGTTGATCAATTTTCAGTGCTGTACTCATGATGGGTACAATTGTACCCTTTGTGGGTGCATAATGCAAGGTATTTTTTAAACTGCTTCAAAAAAAGTTACATGAGGAAAGCCCTCCGCCCCGTTTACAAGAGGGTGTGAAGGAGATGTAGCACTTTCAACCCACCCAGCTTATGGTGTATTCGGTCAGGCTGTCCGGTTTTGCGATATCCGGTTCCTGGATGGCCCATGTGCCTTTCAGGCCAAGCTCGTTGGCTGTGAGCTCGAAGTGACTCATGGCAATACCCATATCCACACGTTGCAGATCCGCCAATCCGAGGAGTCTGAAAGTGAAGCTGTTGCCGTATCCCTTTGTTCTCTTTATGTAAAAGTGCCAGGCATTCCCCTCTTTGACAATTCGCCAGGGCTGCTTGTTTGAAGCGGATGGTCCTATGCGCACCATTTCAAGCGGGACGCTATAGGCTCCGGCCTCATCGGATGATAGAGGAATTCCAAATTTCTCCTTGAAAAACAGGTTCTCCCAGGGCATACGATTGTCTGCACCAACGAACTGACGCATCCTGCCATCTAATCCGCCCCTTTGCGCGACATATCCGATGGACGTCACCGCCGGTACCAGTTCTCCTTCCGCCGCCGAGATCTTTTTTGCAAAGCCGCTTTTGGTGAAAGTTCCTCCCAGCCAGCAGGTTCCCAGGCCGATGTCCGTCGCACACAGGATGATCTTCTCCATCACATAGCCATAGTCTTCGAGGTTCTTTTCGGCATGTCCCACGGCGCCCACAATAAAGCCTGCTGCACCCCTGATAAATCCATACGTCCCCAGTCCTTTCAGAGAGCTTCTATCCTGTTCCGTCGCAGCGACAAGTTCAAAACGAACCGGTGTGCCAAGCGGGCCTCTCCCGGCTGAAGATATAAAATCGGCGAGATGTTGCCGCTGATCTTCTGCGATGGGTTTTTCTAAATATTTCCGGCAGGAAAAGCGCTGCCTGATGATCTCCGTTACGGGTTTACTATAGAGCATGATTTCTCTCCATTCATGTGAGCTCCTGAGCATAAATCCCCTGCATTTTTGCTCATGGGATTGCTTTTCGGGAATATACACATTTTCTTAAATGACTTCAAATATTTTGATGTACTGTTAAGATGAAAATGACAGGGGGCTGAAGGTTATCCGTCAGCGATGATGTCGTTGATCGATGACATGAGGTTTTCATGAAGATTTGTTAAAGGGACATCCTCCCGGGATATGAATCCGAGGAGATCCGCATCCGTAATCTGCGGGAACCGGAGAAGAAATATCGGACAGACTCCCAGGATCATGGCGATACCGACCCTTTTTTCCCATGCATCACCGGGCGGAAGGGGGGCGATCCCTCCGCCGAAAAGGGCATGATGTTTCACAGGAACCTCCGGCGGATCAGGACATTTTGTCGAGGGATGATCTTTCCCGGCTTCCGGCAGCATTTTCTCCAGATGAAGAAGCCATTCCGTGATACTTCCTCCCTCGGGCAATGTCCGCGCAACCCCCGCGGGATCGAGACCACCCTGAAGGCAGCTCTGAAGAACCGGGAAGATGTGCTTCCCCACTTTCCGGAACAATGCGATCCAGCCCACATGATCCAGTAGTAAAAGCGACGGTTCCTGCCGGGAGAATGTCACGTATGACTGGCACGGCGATGGACAATGATAACAGGCCATATGCTTTGTTTTGAGTCCCCTGATGGGACTCATTGCTTCTTTCCCTCCATCCAGGCTTTTGACCACGGAAGCGAATCCTCCCGACTTGCCATGTTGCCCGGAGGAAATCCTTTGGATGAGCGCCTTTCCCGTATCCGGGTGATCCTTCCTGAAGGGGAGCCCGCCTGTTGCGGCAAACACGATCCCCTTGAGATTTTTCGCAGCCATCCGGAAGGCAAGGCCTGCCTTGTCGAGGCTGCCTGTCACACCGACGGAAGCGGCGGCGTGCGGGATTTCCCGATCCGCGGCGGGGCCTGTCACAATTGCGGATGCGGCAGGCAGAGATTCCCTCTTCAATGCGGCGACCACATCGGAAACAGCAAGATTCCGGAGGTGACCTGCGGGGATAACCCTGATGCTTCCATTATTCACATACAGGAGGGAAAGCTCCGGTGCGACCCCTCTGATGACCAGGAAATCGATCCCGGAAAATTTCATCTCCGGGCCCGTCCTCAGCATGAAGGGGACGTGGCAGCAGATCCGTTCAAACAGGGGGGATTGAAACGTTGCAACCATGAGAGACGACGCAGGGGCAAAGCTGCCTGTCAATAGTCCCGTGCCGAATACCAGTGCATCGCCGTATTCCTGAAGGAGAGACCGGTTCATGGACGCTCCGCCTATGTGCGTCGAGATCCGATCGGCCTCCAGGGGGACAACGGCGGCAGACGCGGCGGTCAGATCCACCACCCCGATTTTCATGTTGTAAAACTGCTGTAAAAAAATCATGTCTTCCGGCTCTTTCTCACATCAAGTGGGTAACGTATCCCCTCCCTTGACGGGATACCCTGCTTTTCTTCCCCTATCCTTATTGCTTTCGGCCGCATGTTGTCCGCCATCTACTTCAATAATGATACGGTTTTCAAAGCAAACAAAATCAACTATGTAATTGTCTATGGGCTGTTGTCTCCTGAATTTCAAACCTTCCATCTGTTTCATTCTTAAGTGCCTCCAGAGCAGTTGCTCTGCATCTGTAGGTCTTTTTCTGAGGGCTTTCCCCAATGTTATTATTCTGTTCACTCCGAAAACACCCCCACCCTAACCCTCCCCCGTCAAGGGGGAGGGAATATTATTTACCCACTCAGCTTGAGATAGAACCTGTCTTGTCTTCTCCCGGCGTCGTTTTCTGCCATCGGAAGCGGATCTTTGCCGCGCCGTAGGGGCAGCGGTCAATGCATCTCATGCACATGATACACTCCGTCATAGGGATTTTCGGCGATATTCCCTCCCGCAGCTCATCCCCCTCGATGATCCCAACGGGACAGACCTCCGCACACTGAATGCAGGAGAATTTCTTGCATTTCTTCGCCCCGATGACGATTTTGATGAGGTGCAGGGCGGCGGTAAGACCGAGCAGGGCGCCGACAGGGCAGAAATACCGGCACCACGACCGCCTCTGGGCAATCTCAAGGCTCGCCAGGGCAGGCACAATGGCAAGCTCTGCGCTTTTGAAGAAGGACTGGACGCCGTAGGAACGGCAGAGCGTCCCGATGGGACAGATGGTGCAGAACGCCTGAAATCCCAGGGCGTAGCTTCCCCCGACAGCGCCGGCCAATACGCCGTATTTCGTCATCCGGCTCTTGAGGAAGGAAGGCCAGCCCAGTTTCTTCGGAGTGATCTTGTCCACCAGATCGAGGACGAAACCAAAAGGGCATATCCATCCGCAAAACAGCCGTCCGGCCAGGATGGTCAGAATGAGGAGGGCAAGGGCGGATGTGATCCCCCCGATCAACAGGATCGTCCCCGTTGCAGCGATGTTTTGCAGGGTTCCCGTGGGGCAGGCGAGGGTCACGTCGCCCGCCTTGAAATAACAGAACGTGCCGACAAATACCATGACCAGCAACAGGAAGGAAATCAGTTGCACAGTCCAGCGCAGACCTTTGATCCAGCGGAAGGCCTTTCCCCTGGTGAAGGTCAGGGCATTTTCCGGGCAGTATTTGACGCACAGGGGGTCTCCCTCACAGAGGTCGCACTTGTGTATCGCCTGGGTTCCCGGATCCTTGAGAGGCGCCGCCGCCGGACAGGCCATGGTGCACAGGCCGCAGTCCGTGCAGAAAAGCCTGTCGATACGGACGATGCCGTCCTCGCCCTTTTCAATGGCCCTCGTGGGGCAGGCTTCGAGACAGAGGGGTTTACGGCAGTGCTGGCAGAGGATGGCGAAGGTCTTCCCCTGCTTCTCGTCTGTGACAACTTTCACGCTGGCCGATGCGGGGGCCACCTTTTCCGTATTCCTCGTGGAACAGATCATCTCACAGGCGCCGCATCCCGTGCACTTTTCCGGATCAAAGAGGATGAAGGAATGGCGCGGCGGCATAAAATAGCCGAAAAAGGTCTTCTTCTCCGGCGCCCGGGGTCTCAGATCGTCGAGCTTAAGAGAAAAATCCTGTTCTGTTGCCGGTTCCTGCATGGTTTCCTGTTCTCTCACTTACGCGTTTCTCTGAAGATAGATCTCCCGCCTGCATGGCGGGCAGATATCGAGCATCCCGAAGACATTCGGGGGTTCATCCTTTAACCGGCCATACACAAAGTTCTCTACGGGGATGGCCACAAACGTCTTTCCGCAGCATTTACAGGGCTTCGCGTTTTCCGGAAGGTTCTCACTGACGGCCGCCTCCCGGAGCTTTCTGATCAGATCCCGGCAACTGACCCCCTGGGGACACGTATCGGTGCCGGCGTTACATTCCGTGCAATACCAGATGTTTTGATCATCAACGACGGAGTCGCCGATCAGTGTCTTTTTGATGATGCCCCGGGGCGACATCTCGATGGAGAAGTTCGCATACATCTCCGCCATGGGGCAGGCGGCAACACATCGGCCGCACTCGACGCAGCCGTCCGCGCCGGACAACCGCTTCGCCTCGGCAATCTTATCTTCCCTGGTTTTCATAAGGTTCCTTTTCCACCTTTACAGCGCACACCTTGAATTCCGGTATCTTGGAAATCGGGTCCAAAACGGGGTTCGTCAGGATATTGGCCCTTGCCTCCGTAAAGTGAAAGGGCGCAAAGATAGAACCCTTCGCAACCCGTTCCGAAATTCTGGCGGCGGTTACAATGCTGCCCCGCCGGCTGGTGATTCTGATCCTGTCGCCCTCCCGGATGCCGGCCCTCTGTGCATCTTCCGGATGGATCTCCGCATAAGGCTCTTCCAGCTCCCTGTTGAGAAAGGGGGACCGGCGCGTCATCGTCCCCGTGTGGTAATGGGCAAACATCCTCCCCGTATTGAGATAATACGGATACGCCTCGTCCGGTTTTTCAAAGGGCGGCGTGTATTGCGGCGTCACAAACAATCCCTTCCCCCGGGTAAATTTATGCTCATGGAGAAACCGTGTTCCCGAATGATACGTATCCGGACACGGCCATTGCAGGCCTGCCCGCTCCAGCCGGTCGAAGCGAACGCCGCCATAGGCGGGAACCAGGGAGGCGATTTCCTCCATGACCTCGCGGGGATGGATGTAGGGAAAATCGATCCCCAGGCCGTTGGCCAGGAGACAGAGAATTTCAAAGTCTCCCTTTGCCTCACCGGGAGGCTCAATCGCCTGCCTTAAAAGCTGGAACCGGCGCTCCGTGTTCGTGTACGTCCCCGTCTTTTCCGCAAAACAGGCCGCAGGCAGGACCAGATGGGCGAATTTTGCCGTCTCCGTGAGGAAGATGTCCTGGACGATGAGGAAATCCAGTTTGGCGAGCGATTCCAGGACATGATTGACGTCGGGGTCGCTCAGGGCAGGGTTTTCCGCCATGATGTAGAGGGCTCGTATCTCCTTCCCGGCGCCGCCGATCATCTCCGTCAGGGTCAGTCCCGGTTTGTCGGAGAGGTCTCTTTCCCAGGCCTGCTGAAATTTCTCCTGGGCCGCCGGATCAGAAACGCCCTGGTATCCCGGATAGACGTTCGGCAGACCTCCCATGTCGCAGGAGCCCTGGACGTTGTTCTGTCCCCGGAGGGGATAGACGCCGGAAAAGTCCCGGCCGATTTTGCCGCACAGCATGGCCAGATCGCAGACAGCGTGGACGTTCGCAGTCCCGCAGGCGTGCTGGGTAATCCCCATACAGTAAACGATGGCGGCTTCTTTTGCCTTCGCATAAACCTCCGCGACGTTTCTGATCGTATCCCCGCCGATCCCGCATTCTCCCGCTGCCCGCTCCACCGTCCAGGCCTGGAGAAAGTTTTTGAGCTCCTCAAAGCCCTCCATCCGCTCCCGAATGAACGCCGCATCGTGCAGGCCCGCATCAAGGATGTGCCGCATCATGCCTGCCAACAGGGGAATGTCCGTCCCCGGATTGATGGAAAGGTGCATGGCTGCATTCTGAGCAACAGCCGTCTTCCGGGGATCGACGACGATCACCGTGGCGCCCTTGTCCACAGCCTTATAGATTTCTCCCATGATGATGGGGTGGCTCTCCGCCGCGTTGGAACCGATGATCAGGATACAATCGGCTCCCGCCAGATCGGAGATGGAATTCGTCATCGCCCCGCTGCCCGTGGTCTGGGCCATACCCGCCGCCGTGGGAGCGTGGCATAATCTCGCGCAATGATCGACATTGTTCGTTTTGAAGGCCATCCGGATCAGCTTCTGGAACAGGTAATTCTCTTCGTTGGTGCACTTTGCGGAGCACAGCCCCCCGACGGCGTCCCCTCCGTATGTTTCGGCCGTTGCTTTCAGCTTTTCAGCGGCCAGGGGGATGGCCTCATCCCATGAAATCGCCTCGAACCGGTTCCCAATTCTTACGAGCGGCGTTTTCAAGCGATCGGGGTGATGAACGAATTCGTGAGCAAACCAGCCCTTGATGCAGAGGGTTCCCCGGCTGACAGGGTGTTCCCTGTCCGGGTAGGTTCCGACGATCCTGCCGTTTTCGACCTTCACGATCAGGCCGCAGCCTGTCCCGCAATAGGGGCAGATGGTTTTGATAAACTCAGGATTCATTATCGTTTTCCAATGAGTTAATCCAGTCCGGCAGTATCTGGCCCGCCGCCGGCTTTTTGAACAAATCATAAAGGATGGGAGACCGCATTTCAGTATCCAGCCCCGCCTCGTAGCCATAGACCT
This sequence comes from Deltaproteobacteria bacterium, assembly GCA_037143735.1. Classification (GTDB taxonomy): domain Bacteria; phylum Desulfobacterota; class Syntrophia; order Syntrophales; family UBA2185; genus JAPLJQ01. Next base: position 14,631 of record JBAWYD010000005.1, on the reverse strand, counting down.
GACGGAGCGCCTCCCGCATGGACCGTTGCAAAGCGACAAGGGGAATATGGACAGGACAGGCCTCCTGGCACGCCCCGCAGGCCACACAAGTGTCCGACAGATGGAACGCCCGGATCAGGTGATAGGAAATCATCTCTGCCGGGATCACCCCTGTTTCTACCCAGACCTCATCCTCCAGCTTGCAGGGGATGCAGACGCAGATGGGGCAGGAATTGCGGCATCCGTAACACTTGATGCACCGCTTCAGGAGGCGCGCCCATTTTTCCATTCTCGCCCGGCTGTCGCCGACGAGCAGATCCCGCGTCGTTTCATCCGCAAACGGGTCCACACCGGCCACGGGTTCCCCGGCATCCAGCTTTTCCGGATACGGCCGCTGACAGAGACATATCTCTGCCTGTTCTTTGCTGCAGGCAATCCCGATAGTGAGGAGGCGGTCCTTTTCCATCTGATTCCTTTTCACAAGCTCCGTCAGGGCCCTTTCGTCGCAACCCCGTGCAATCACCGCCAGCCTGTAACCTTCCGGTGAAGAACGCAAAACCGTCATGGCCATTTTCGCCAGGAGCCACTTGGGTTCCAGGACAAGATTGTCCACCTGACGGAGATTATCGAAGACATGGGGCTGGATGATATTCCACTGCCCCCTTATCAGCCCCAGAACACCGTCGGCCTGCTTTTCCGCCAGGATGGAGCGGGTTATGTCTTTAACTTTTTGCAGCATTTCAATACATCCATGGGTCAGTGGAAGGCAGTGTCTTCAGTTCTGCAAAGAACGCATGGATCACTTCGGCATACTGATGATCCTCATGGGCCGTCCCGAAAGCCAGCAACAGCCTTTTCCCTCCGATCCCCGTGGCATCCAGAAGCGTTTTCAGGAGTTCCAGGCGCTTCAGGGCCGCGTGGTTCGCATGGTTGAACCGGCACCCACCCAGATGGCAGCCCAGCACCGCCACCCCGCTGATTCCACTCGCCAGGGCCCGGATGACGGCATCCGGCTCTACCAGGGCGGCACACTCCACGGGAATAACCCGGAATGACGCAGGAAGCGGAATTCTCTTCTTCCCCGCCCCGTCGGCGCCGATCAGACCACACCATTTGCATGCGAAAACCAGCATCCTGGGGGTCGCCTGTTCCTCTGTGCGCCTGTTGTTCGATCTTCCTGGGCCGGTCATTTGAACCTCTCCTCGGCGAACGCCTGTTTGATCATCGCCCCTACAGCTCTGTAATCGTGCTCCGGCAACTGGATGGTCCCGTTGGGACAGGCGGATACACAGTTGCCGCAGGCTTTGCACCGCAGCTTGTTGACGCGGCTTACGGATTTTCTGCCCGTATTCTGAAGACGGCAGGCCTCAAAAGGACAGACGGCCACACAGTTGCCGCACCCCGTGCACGCCTCCGCCCTTACGGAAGCATGGCCGAATTTCTCGCCGGGAACGCGGCTTAAAGACAGCGCCGAAACGGCTTCTCTTCCTAAAAGGGACGCGGCTTTAACGGCGGCGCCTTCGCCCTGCATCATTGCCTGATCGGATGATACGGGCCATCTGGCGGAGCCGCAGATAAACACGCCGTCCATCCGTGTTTCCAGGGGGTGCAGGGGATAGATTTCCGGGAAAAATCCGTAGCGGTCCAATTCCAGACCCAGCATTCCGGCGAGCTTTGCGTTATCATCATTGGGAACAAGAGGCGTGCTGAGGACCACGAGATCCGTATCAATCTCCCGCTTCATCCCATTGATGATATCGAAAACCTCCACCCCCTCCACGCGTTCATCTCCCAGAATTTCGGGAGAGTTTGTCTCTTGAAACCGGATAAACTGCACCCCTTTCGCGAGGGCCTTTCTGTAATAGGCTTCCAGGACACTGCCCGGCGTCATGATGTCGCGATGGAGGATAAACACCCGGGCATCGGGATTTTCATCCCTGATCCTTGCGGCATTTTTCAGGCTCGACGGGCAGCACATGGTCGCACAATAGGGGCGGTCTTTATTCCTCGCGCCGACACACTGAATAAAAACGGCCGTTTTGATGGGAACCGACTCCCTGAGGAACTGCCTTTCCAGCTCCATCTGGGTGATTACGTGCTTCAGCTTGCCGTATCGATAGAGGCCGTAGGGCAGCCAGACCCGTGCGCCGCTCGCCAGAATCACCGCCCCCACCCGGAGCTTTTTTTCTCCCTCGGATGAGGAGATATGCACCTTGAAATCGCCGGCAAAACCCCTTACGGACAGGATCTTTGCCTTCGGATAAAAGGAAATAAGGGGGTTCTTTTCTACTTCTTCTGAATATTTTTTTGTTTTATCACCGGATTTTTCATCCGATGGATACACATGGGAAATCAGATTGAGCATGCCTCCGGGGCTCGATCCCCTTTCCAGGAGGTGTACCCTGAATCCCAGCCGCGAAAGCGTGCAGGCGGCAGAAAGCCCCGCGGGACCGGCGCCGACAATCATGGCCTCCGGACATACCCTGACGGTCACATCATCGGATGCCTTCCTGTATCGCATGGCGGCAATCTCCATCTGAACCAGGTTCCACGCCTTAAGCGTTGCTACATGGGGATCATCCCCGTGAATCCAGGCGCATCCTTCCCTCAGGTCAACGAGGCCGATATGGGAACACTTGATTCCCTCACGGACCAATCCGCCGATGACGGCATCACCCCTTGCCAGGGAAGAACAGCCGCCAATGACCACCTTTTCTGCGCCGCAATCCCGGATCAGGGCCGCAGTCTTCTCCATGTCCTCCTTCAGGCACAGGGAATCGCTGCTGGTCGAAGAAACGACAGAAGCATCTTCCTCCGCTTCACGGCGCAACGCCTCAAGATCGATGACGCCATCGACCGCTCCGAAACACCTGCATAATAAAACGGCGACTTTGGACATTTTCTACCCTTCCATTTTCGCAAGAAGCACTCTTGCGGCGACAGAAGCTGCCTGGACGGCAGATTCCGCCACATCCGCCGGCTCCATACTGAACCCGCAGGAAAAACGGGACATGTCATCGGATTCCGGATTTACAAATCCTTCTTCCGTGAGCAAAGGAGTACTGTTTCCTTCATGACCCGTTTGCGTCAGGGAAGAACGGAGATTGCCATTCAAGACCACCATATCGAACTTCCAGATATCCCGTTTCTGGGTCTCGGTGTTTTCAAACTTTACGGCGATCCCGTCGCCTCCGGGGAGGGGATAGATCAGCGAGGGTCTTCCCCTGATGAGCCTTATGGGGCTTCCGCCAATCTCCTCCCGGGCATATTCATAGTAGTCTCGCCCCACGGTACGCAGATCGGTATAAAAGATGACACACTGAATGGCGGGATTCCGCCTTTTTACCCACTTCGCCTGCTTCAGGGCGTGCATGCAGCAGACCGCCGAGCAATAGGGAAGCATCCGCTGGTCCCTTGCACCGGCGCACTGGATGAAAGCGATATTGCGGGGGGCCGTTCCTGTTGTTTTTCTTGTAATATTCCCCTGATTGATCCTCCCTTCCGCCGTCCATTCCTCGAACGAAAGAGACGTCATGATATCCGGATGGGTTCCGAAACCGAATTCCTTAAGGGGGGTCAGATCAACTTCTTTAAAACCGGATGCCCAGATGACATGATCAACATTGAGTGCTATGGTTTCATCCGCCCTCTGAAAATTGATGGCGGCCGTCGGGCATATGGTCACGCAGGCGCCGCATTCGCTGCAACGGCTGCGTTCGATCCCGTATGCCGGAGGATAGACATGCTCCCCCGAGGGATAAGCCGCGCCTTCGGGGCACGTTGTCTGACAGCGACCGCAGAACACGCAGCGGCTCTCATCAATGACGGGAGGCGTCCGGACGAGGACGGCATGAAGGCGACCTTCAATTCTTCCGAGCTCCTTGACCTCCGTGCTCGTATGGACGGTGATCAGGGGATGTTCCCTCAACCGCTTGATGTCCGTCCACAGAGGACAGAAGGCGCAGTGATCCGTCGGATAGAGCTTATCCAGTTTCGCGACCTGGCCGCCCAGACTTTGGCCGATCTCCACCAGGTGAACGGACCGGCCCGCATTGGCGATATCGAGGGCGGCGCTGATACCCGCAACTCCGCCGCCTATGACCAGTACGAGCAATGAATTCTCCATGTTACAACTCTTCCTCTTGTTGCTCTTCCTTTATGACACCGTATTGTCTCCCCAGTTTCTTGATCCTTTCTACAAACCACGTCTTGAACTCTTCTTCCCGGTGGCTCCTCCCCTCTTCCTCTTCAATGCGCAATGCGAACCGGTGTTCGTGCGGTAAAAACCTTTTTACCTTATCGTAATAGACCACGATGGATTTCGGATCCGTGGGGCATTTCCTCTCGCAGGCGCCGCAGCCGTTGCAAGGATCATCAAGGACAATGGGATAGATGTCGTTTTCCAGTTTGATGGCGTCATACGGGCAGGCGTTGTAGCAGATATCGCATTTGCTCTGCCCCGACCAGGTAAGGCAGGTCTTGCGGTTGATTACCGCATTGCCGATTTTGATATCGTCTTTTGAAATTCTCTTTATAGCGCCCGTCGGACACGTCCGGATGCACGCCATGCAGAAGATGCACTTTTTCCAGTCGAGGACGGGCGTCCCGATATTGGGAATTCCTCCGGAAATGCCGGCCGGGTGGAGTGCATCGGCAGGGCAGACATCGATGCACTGGTAACACCTCGTGCAGTATTTTATAAATTCCGGTTCGATGAGGGCGCCCGGCGGGCGGGGAAGCGCCTTGACGCCGCTGACCTTGAAAAACGTAAAGATCACCGTTGAAATGGCGCCGCTGTAAAGAATATGGAGGGCATCGCGTCTTGAAAGCCCCATGCCATGATTCCCTTAAGATAAAAAATGAGGGCGGGTGACCTTCACCCGCCCTCATTTAAGTCTGTTGGTTTATAACTTGTACTCTTTTCGGGCCGCTGCGACGTCGTCGATGAGGTATTCAAGGCCGAGAGCCTTCAATGTCGCCTCCGTCGGGACGCCTTTGTCATCCCAGCCGACAAAGCCATAAAATTCATCCTGCATCTTTTTCGTATCTTCCGCAGTAAAGATGGCTCCCTTCTTGGGACCGGCAGGGAGCTTTTCCGTCGTCATCCGCTTCGGCAGGCCGTCATCCTTGCGGCTGATGCCTTCCCTGACGTTGAAGACCCGCTCCATCGTCAGGATCCGCTTCCCGGTATCCCAGTAATCACTCTCCGTCATGTTCCATCCGCAGAGGGGGTTCAGCATGCCGACGGTGATCTTCGCGTTCTCGCCGCCCCAGATAAGAGCACTTGCAAAAGAACAGAGAGAAAGTGAATTGATCATCGCAAAGATGACAAGGGCTCTTGTGGAGGCGCCCTCATGGTGATCCCCGCCGCAGGACCCGAGGCAGTAGCTGAAGGCTCTCGCCTTGTCTCCCCGCGGGTCATGGGCTGCCAGTTCCTTGCCCTTCACATGAATGGCATACGCTTCGGCCCCTTTGCCGATCTGTGCGGCCATCTTCTTGACACCTTTGGCAAGGAGTTTGCCTGCTTTGCCTTCCTTGAGGGCGATCTTCCGGATGAGTTCCATATAGGTCTCCCCGTCGTCCCATTTCGGTTTGAGACCGTCGAGGTCGGCAGGTTTGAGGATGCCTTTCTCGACAAGCTCTGTCGCAAATCCGAGGACGCCGCCTGTGGAGATGTTATCGATCCCGTAGGCATCGCATGCCTCGATCATGGCAAGTTCCGTATTGAGATTCGTCATGCCGAGGTTGCTTCCCAGAAGTCCGCCGGACTCGTATTCGGGGCCTTCGGCGATGAGTCCTTTGTATTTTCCTTCACGGATCACTCCCAGCTTCAGGCAGTGGATGGGACAATGGTTGCAGGCCACGTGCCTCTTCCAGAATTTCCTGCCGGCCTCCTCTCCACCGATCTTTACAATGTCGGGATACCAGGTTGTCTGGTAGTTCTTTGTAATGAGGGACCCGGTGAAAAAGTTATTCTGCTCAAGGAGACCGGCCGTTCCCCATCGCTTGATGCCCTGCCAGGCTTCTTTTTCCACGGCGAGCTTCTTTGCGTAATTGGCCACATCCATGAACTTCGCATTGTCAACCACCGGCACGGCTTTGGTGCCCCTGATGGCAAGGCCTTTGAGCTTCTTGTTTCCCATGAGCATGCCCGTACCGCTTCTCGCAGCGGCGCGGAAACGCTCCACGATGACACAGGAGTAAGGAACCTGGTTCTCGCCGGCGGGACCGATGACGGCCGTCCTGGCGTAGGGATCCTTCATTTCTTTCAAAATCATCTCATGGGTCTCTTCCGTCGTCTTGCCCCATAATTTTGCGGCATCCTTGAACTGCACCTTGTCGTCCACAATGGAGAGCCAGACGGGTTTTTTCGACCGCCCCTTGATGTAGATGCCGTCCCAGCCTGCCCATTTGATCTCGTTGCCGAAATGGGCGCCCGTCTCCGCATGGGAAATGAGGCCGGTATAGGGGCTCATGTGGGAGATACTCATGCGCGTTGATACGCAGTAGGTTCCGTTGAGAGGACCCGGACCGATAAAGATGAACGCGTCCTCGGCAAGGGGATCTTTATGGGCTTTGTATTCAGTTGTCGCGAAATATGCCCCCAGCCCGTTTCCGCCGATGGCCTTCTGAAAGATTTCATCGGGAACTTCGCGGGTCTTGTACGTCTGTTTACTTAAGTCAATCTCCAGTATTTTTCCGAAGCATCCGCCTTTTGGTGTTGTCATGGTCATCACCTCCTCGCCTTCTTGGTCTTAGCAGTTTTAACGGGGGTGAGCCTTTTCCCGCCGACATTGGGATAGAACGTAAGATCCAGTAAATCCGCGCCCGCCTGCTCGGGTGTCACTTCCCTGAAGGCCATATTGACGCCGAACCCCAGCTTGTTTGCCATGAGGCAGGGCCCCTGAGGATTGCCGGACTGGGCGAAACATGCTTTAACGCACTCCGGATCACCGCCGCACATGTCACACATGAGGGGTTGACCCGTATCGGGATTCACCCAGACGTACTGCGCCGGACAGGCCTCTTTACATTTCAGACATTTCGCACCGAGGCAGATTTTCTCATCCAGGATAATCCCGTTACTCTGGGGATCCGCCTGTATCGCTTTAGGCGTTGTGGGACAGGCCGCAATACATGGACGATCGTTGCAGTGCCAGCATATGACGGGAACGTCTATGGAATCTTTGTATTTCAGCACATGAATCCGGGATACGGAGGGTCTGACGACACCGGTGTGATAAACGGAACAGGCATATTCACAGGCCCGGCAACCGGTACAATTCTGACGTTCCGCAAAGAGAAATTTCATCGGATCCTTCTTCGGTTCCGGCGGTTTCGCCTGTGCCTGGGCGGATTTGGGAGCCAGGCTTCCTATGGTCGCCAGGGCAACGGCGCTGCTCGCTGCCACGGCTGTCCCCCTCAGAAAGCCGCGGCGGGTCGTTTCCTTCTGGAGCAGTTCAGGAAATTTTCTTTCTTTATCTTCCATATTAAAACCTCCAATGTGATGACTCGCTTTAAGGTTTACAAAAGAATTGACTTGCCACTTACACCTCCTTTCAGTCAATCCACCGATTTCTCTTATGTTTTTTATTATCCTTGTCCATGATCATCAACAGAGACTATTTCATCTTAGTGGTGTACACATAGTCATTCCCCTTCTGGGCGACATGACATTTGATGCACTCATCGATCTTTCCTTCCGATATAATTCTGCCGTCTGTTCTGAACTGCACCCAGAACCAGTCTCCCTCTTTCGGGTTGTATCCCTTCACCTTATACATGACATCAATGTTCTTCAGCTTTTTATCCTTTGAAAAATTGTCCTGGGCGATCATCGCCCCGTCGGGGAATTTACCCCTCTTGCCGGTGATGGCCTTAAACGCCGCGTCATTCACATACGTGGTGAGAAACGCCCCGTGAGGCTCCGGCCCCTTATACAAGGCCGTCGTTCCCGGCCACATCTTCCATTTTTTTGCGTAACCCTCCTTCTTCAGGTGATCCCAGACGGCCGCGCCGTTGGCGGGAATCTTTTTACCCTGACCAAAGACGAATCCGGAAAAAACAAGACTTGCTACAATAAATAAGACTACAAAAAGAAATCTTTTTTTCATGCACTACCTCCTGACTTTAAGCGATTGATATGGAACAGAAGACGATCAGACATGGTTTAACCCGCAGATATGTTGTTTAAGCCTTATGAGGAAAAAGACCGCCGATAAAAAACATATGGGCGTCATTTAACCAGTTCGATGTGTGATTGTCAATGGCTTTTTTTATAATAAGATAGTGATTTCCAGCACATATGCCATAAATGACATATGTGTGTGACGAAAGTCCTTGCCACGCAACGCTTCATCATGTTACCCTACATACATAATCAATCGTATTTGCACGTTTTTTGACAATCATGGAGACAACGCATGGAAATCAAACATAAAATATGGTTGGAGCGTGGTGGTCGCGTCGTGTTTGGTCCCGGCCGCGATGGCCTGTTAAAGGCGATCAACGAATACCATAGCCTGAGCGCGGCAGCCAAGAAGCTGAAAATGTCATACCGGGCAGCATGGGGGAGATTAAAAGCATCGGAAGAGCGGCTTGGCATGAAGCTTGTGGAGATTGACCACGCGAGACAGGGTATGCATTTGACGGATGAAGCCAAATCGCTCATGGATTGTTTCGACCAGCTTGAAAAAGACATCAACCATCTTTTGAATGAGGCTCATTGCAAGCTGCCATAAAGCCCCCGCTATCGGTCAAATCCCGGTATTAATAAATCCGGACACCTTTTCGTTTTATGTCTCCACGCTGTCTTTCAGGATCTCCATGATTTCCGCCCCATGACGGGTCACCTTTTCGTAAGACAGGACACCAGAATGCTTAAGAATGTCCCAGGAAGGCGTTTCCATCATGACCAGATCGAGGAGCGTCTGATCGGACAAAATCATGAACTGTGCCATGTTCGTTTCATCCGCCTTTTGAAAACGCCAGTGGCAGAGGCGCCCCAGACAACGCTTTTGATCTGACGTAAGACCTTTATATCCTTTAATATTTTTACATCCCCGGGGGTCAAAGGAATTATCACTCCACGTGACATTGGCAATGCCCTCAAACGATTTCATGGCATTTTCTTTCAGTCCCGTTTCCTCTATTTCATCGTCAAGCTTTCGATATAAATCCTTCAGGTAAGCCGTGTCTTCAACAGCGTATTGCAATTGCCCCGGGGTCAGGGGCCGGACATCCCATCGTGAGCGTTGCATGGACTTTTTCTTATCAAACTCGATGCCGAGATACCGGCCAACCAGGGCGTCAAGAGCAAGATAATGGCAGCCGAGCAACGAGGCAGCCCTGTGTGTGTCAAAAATGTTATTGAATACAAATCCGTAGTCCCTTTTTAAAATCCGGACGTCATTATCACCGGCATGCATCACTTTGAGGATATTCGGGCTGGCAAAAACGGTGCCCAAAAAGGAATAATCCAGGCCGCTGAAGGGATCGAAAAGGTATGTTTTTTTATCAGCTTCGATCTGGATCAAACAGAGAACCGCTCTGAAATACCGGAAGGAATCATACTCCGTGTCTACACAGATAATGGGAGAACGGCTGATATCCTCCCTGGCCTCATCCATTTTAGAAGCTGTGTCCACCCAAAGCCAACCATTATTCATCACGATAACCCCGTCAAAACAAAAACGCCTCCGATGAACAACAGCATCAGCGCCATGGCCGCAGAATCCAGAGAAGTCATCCGCAGTTCCCTGAGGGTTGTCCTGTAGCCCCGCTGATAACCTCTCGCTTCCATGGCGTCGGCGAGTTCATCGGCTCGTCGGAAGGCACTGAACATCAAAGGGATCGCCAGGGCTTTTGCCCATCTGGTCTTCTCCGGGATGGATCCGATTTTGACATCCGCGCCCCGGGCCATCTGGGCCATCCTGATTCTGTCAAATTCTTCGAGAAGCGTCGGCATGAACCTCAGTGCCATGGATATCATGACCGCCACATCATGTGACGGTACACCTACACGCCTGAACGGCCTGAGGAGTTTTTCAATGCCGCTGATCAGATCAGATGGCGGCGTTGTCATCGTCAGAATCGCAGCAGACAGAACCAGACAGGCAATCTGCCAGGCGACAAAAGTCCCCTGATAGAGACCTTCATACGTTATTTTTACAGGAAAAGGGGGAAACGCAAGCAACACCGTTCCATCGGTAAAGAATACGTGCAGGAAAAAGAGGAGGGACACAAAGATAGCGACCGGTTTAAAGGCGTTCAGAATGTGGTTTAACGTCAGTCGGGACATGAGAATGACGGCTGCTAAAAACGCACTGATCAGAATGCCGCCCGAAAGGTTTGCCCTGAAGATAAGGACACTCAACACGATTGCGGAAAGGATTTTAACCCTCGGATCCAGTTTGTAGGTGATGGCTTCGCCATGGATGTATTGGCCCAGGTTATACACGTTCACCCATCCTTTTGCGCACCTTGCTGGAAGCACCTGTGTCGTAATGATCGCCGGCCGATGCAGATATTTCAAGGCAGGCTTCCTCTATTGTCAGAACATCTGTAGAAACATCCCATCCCATCTGCCTGAGCTTCCAGAGAAGCTCCACAACCTGCGGGATATGCAATCCGAGGGTTTTAAGGTAGTCTATCCGGGTGAAAACTTCCCTCGGCGTCCCGCTCATGGATATGCCACCCCGGTCCATTACCATGACGCGATCCGCATGGATGATTTCATCCATGTCATGGGCAATGTGTATGATGGCAATCTCCTCTGTGTTCAGTTTCCTGATAATATCAATAACCCTCTGTCTGCTCGACGGATCAAGACTGGCGGTAGGTTCATCAAACGCAATATAGCGGGGTTTCATGGCAAGGACTCCCGCAATGGAAATGAGCCTCTTTTCGCCGCCGGAAAGGGTATGGGGAGGACGTTTCGCATAGTCCGCCATTCCCACCATGGCAAGAGACGCATCAACCCTTTCGCGGATCTCGCTGGATGGAAGGCCCAGATTGCCGGGACCGAAAGCCACGTCTTCCTCAACACTCATCCCGATAATCTGATTGTCGGGATTCTGAAAGACCATGCCCACTCTGCGTCTGATCTCTCTCACGGCCGACGAATCCTTTGTATTGATGCCGTCCACAAGCACAACCCCCTCAGCGGGGACAAGAAGTGCATTTAAATGCTTGATCAATGTTGTCTTCCCGCAGCCATTCGGACCGATCAGGGCAACATACTCCCCGTCGCCGATGGACATGTTCAACGACCTCAGGACAGGATCATTCTGATCATAGCGGTATGTGATATTTTCTACATGTATCATGAATTATTGAATTTTTATTTTATCCCTGATTTTAAGATAGATCAAGGAAGCCAATACAATCTTTACCATATCGCCCGGAAGGAAAGGGAGGGCGCCGACGACGATAGCCTTTTCCACCGAAAGTCTTGCCACCAGCGTCAGTTGTAGAATGCCCAGAAAGTATATGACGACCATCCCCGCCAGCATGGAAAGGATCGTCCAGATCAGCCCCGGATCCTTTTTGACGGCGATCAGTTTTCCTACGACAAAAGCAGCCAGCACAAATCCAAACAGGTATCCGCCTGTGGGACCCAGCAGCACTCCCAGGCCCGCCTTACCCCCGGCAAAAACCGGCAGCCCGATTACCCCCAGAAGAATATAAACCACCTGACTCAACGCCCCAAGGTACCCGCCGAGGAGCGCACCGGCCAGGTTGAGGAAAAGCGTCTGGAATGTGATCGGAACAGGAGGCAGGGGAATCATGATATAGGCCCCGATGGCGGTCAGCGATCCAAACATTGACGCATAGACCATGCCCCTCAATGATGTTCTCTCAGAATTCACGACGACGCTCCAAATCGCAATTTCCTAAATGACTTCACTAAATTCCCTGTCCTTGAACGGTCGAATAATTTATGGAAGGCTCAACCATGATTTTCCAGGAATGTCAAGATAATTCATTGACAAGCAATTTCTCTTTGTCCTATATTGCAACGTTAAAAAAAGGCAAACGCTGACATGTCAATCATTGGTGATTGAAAACCTCAGAACGTCAACAGGAAGGGAACGGAACATGGAATTTACAAAAGCACCTCTCCATCATGGATATACAAACAAAATTCTCACCATAAATGCCGGAAACGGCGCCATTCAGACAAGCGACATCGCCCCCCGGGTCCGGGACTTTTTCATCGGAGGCAGGGCACTGGGATTATATCTTCTTCATAAAAGAATCACCCCGATAACCGCTCCCCATGATGATGAAAATCCCCTGATCTTTTCACCCGGCCCGCTGGGAGGCATTCCTCAATTCCCGGGGACGAGCAAATGCATGGCCGTTTCATTATCGCCACTTACGGGCATTCCCGGCGTCTCCAATTTCGGAGGACATTTCGGCGCCTATATCAAGTACGCCGGTTTCGACGCCCTCGAAATAACGGGAAAAGCCCTAAAGGACACGATGATCGTCATCGACGGTTTCAAAGGGGTGGTCTCTCTGCCGGAAGCGCCTGCCATCGACCATGTCTTCGATCTGGAAAAAGTCATCGTCGACAGGTTTGTCCAGGCAGGTCATGACAAGAAGGACATCGTTTTTCTGACCACGGGCATGGGCGCCGCCAACACAACCTATGGATGCATCAACAGCCATTATTTCGATCCCACCAAAATCATGAACAGGGGAAAGGGATTCTTTCGAACCAAACAGGCGGGCAGAACCGGTCTCGGCTCCGTCATGATGGATAAAAAGATCAGGGCCATTGTCGTCCTCGCAGAATTTCCCAAAGGCGAAAATCCCTTCGGAGCAGCCGACTGGGAAAAAGTTAAGGCCTCCGGATCAAAACTGTCAAAAATCGTCAGGGAAGTCGATCCACAATCACTGAAGATGTCCCGCAAGGGCAGCGCAGGGCTGATCAGCTTCATGAACAAGGACGCGTATCAATCTCTCCCTGTGAACAATTACCAGTTGGGTTCCGACCCGCGGGCGGAAAATATCAGTGGAAAATTTTATGCTGAAAACCTGTTCGATCACAGAGGCATGGATGGCTGTTTCCCCGGGTGCAGCCTGCAATGCACCAAGGGTGGCTGGGTGACACTGACCACAGGAGCTCGAAAAAATCAAAAAGTGTGGGTGGATGGTCCCGAGTATGAAACAGCCGCCGGTTTCGGTTCCAACCTGGGCATGTGGAATCCAGAATTCATCATGGAGGCCAACTGGCATTGCGATAACTACGGGATTGATACCATCACCACGGCCGTCATCATGGCCTTTTTGATGGAATGCTTCCAGCGAGGCTATCTGGCCAAAGAAGATACGAACGGGTTCACGCTTGCGTGGGGGGATGAAAAAGCAGTGCTGGAATTCATTCATCAGATTGCCCGCCGGGAGACGGAATTTGCAAAAGAAACAGCAAAAGGCATGGTCCATCTGGTCAACTGGATCTCGGACAGATATGTCGAAAGAACCGGTAAAACAAACCCGAAGAAAGAACTCCTGAGATTTGCCATGCATACCAAGGGGTTGCCCTTTTCTCTTTACCGGACCCATCGCTCCCTGTCCATGCAGGGCTCTTACGCCGCCGCCAGTGATATCGGGGCGCATCACGCCGCCGCATGGCTCATCAAAGTGGATCTGCTGGGCGCATTCCCTACCCTTCAGGATAAAGCAAGGGCACTGATCACGTATCCGAGAGTCCGCCTGGGCAATGACAACATGGGTCTGTGCAAGCTGCCCTGGGTCGATGTCTTCAACCCCGAATCCGAGAAGATGAAGAAGGATACGGACATGTATATCAATCCTGCCTCCCAGGAAATATACGCGGATTTCTACAACGGGATGCTGGGAACGAATATGACCTGGGAAACGATATTCGAGCAGACAGACCGGGATATCAATCTACAGAGGGTCATGAATGCCATGATATTTGGCAAAGACACCGGCAAGTACGACTGGATCCCGGACAGGGCCATCGGACCGACGGACGATGATCTGTATGACGCCGAAAAGGCGTATAACGACCAGGACCTCAGCGGAATTATGAAAAAACCTCTCGATGCGATTCAGAAAATGCAAACAGGGGAAAAGCGGGAAATCCTGATGAATCACAGAAAAGAACAGTTAAGACAATTGATTCAATCCTATTACCGCGAACGGGGCTGGAATGCCGGGGGAATACCGACCGTCGAGACACTGAAACAGGTCGGGTTATGGGAATTCCTCTCCGGGGAAACAAAATCCGGGGTCGCCAAGTTGAACGGTTAAAAAACCGATTCCCCTTACGGTTTCACGCCGATGTAAAGGAAGGTGATCCCCAGGGTCAGGGAATATCTTTCAACCTTTATCAGGCCGGCCTCTTCCATGAGGCGTGCGAATTGGTCCGGCGCAGGAAATTTCATAATAGAATCGCCAAGATAACAGTATGCTGCAGGGTTTCTCGAAAAGAGGTGCGCCATGCGTGGCAACAGGTGATTGAGATAAAGATCATAAATCCCGCGAAGGAATGGATGCCGGGGATAATGCATCTCCAGAACGATCACCTGCCCTTCACGAACGACCACCCGTTTCATTTCCGCGAGGGCCTGCTGACGATCCGGTATATTCCGGATTCCGAACGCAATTCCGGCGACA
>JBAWYD010000004.1:0-42969 GCA_037143735.1 Deltaproteobacteria bacterium | reverse complement strand
CACTGGTTATACTGACAGCCAAGAGGGCGCGACAACTTCTGAAAGGCTCGAAACCTTTGACAGATGTAAAGAACAATCGAGAAGTTGTAGCGGCCCTCAGAGAAATAGCGGACAGAAAGGTTTTGTATGCAGATCCCGATTATCTGCTAAGTTTCAAGGATGATTTCAAGCCCATCCTGGATGAAACTGAATTCATTGGGGATGAGGAATACATTGAATAAGAATCCGGAAGATATGCCTGTCTTTGCCCTCGATACGGGGAGTCATATCAAGGAAGCCATATCCCATATCGTGGGTTGATCGTCTCGAAGAGCATGTGGGATCATTAACAATTTATGGCGACGATGGAGCAGTAACATGCGCGTGATCTATGGGATAAATCCCTTATTGGAGGCTTTGAAGGGTCACAACCGGATCATCAAAAATCTCGTCATCGCCACGGGGCGAGGAGGAGAGGGCGTACGGAAGATCCTTGATCTCGCCGGTAAGACGGGAATTCCCTTTGAATTTAAGGACAGGGATTATTTAAACAGACAGACAGGGGAAGGATCGCATCAGGGGGTGATGGGGTTCTGTGAAGACTTTGCTTATGCCGGCATGGATGATGTTATTGCGAATCGTCACAGAGATTTTAGGTATGATTTGATTCTCATTCTTGATGGCGTTACCGATCCCCAGAACTTGGGTTCCCTGATCAGGACAGCCCATTGTTTCGGGGTAAACGGGGTGATTATTCCCAAGGATCGGTCCGCTTCCGTCACTGCGGCGGTGATGAAGGCATCTTCAGGGACGGCAGGTTATACCCCTGTGGCAATGGAGGTCAACCTCTCCAGCGCCATTGAATATCTGAAGAGCAAAGGGTTCTGGATATATGGTGCTGACACGGGGAATGGCCTGGGTGTTCATGCCCCGGATTACAGGGGGCACATTGCGGTTGTGATGGGTAGCGAAGGGAAGGGGATCAGGCCGCTGATCAGGAAGAAATGCGATTTCCTTCTGTCCATTCCGATGAAGGGGAAAATAGATTCTTTGAATGTTTCCGTGGCTGCGGGAATAATACTCCACGAGATATTGAGGGTATGGGATGAATCTTAAAGGTTGCAAGATTGTTGCCCGTGTGGGGGGAGAAAGGGTCTGATTATGGCGGTATTTTTGTGGGAAGCAACTACAAGGAAAGGCGAAGTCAAAAAGGGGGAACTGGAAGCTGCGGATGATAATGTGGTTAGAGGGCAGCTTCGTCGCCAGGGATTCAAGGCCATTACGGTAAAGAAAAAACCTAAAGATCTGGCCGAATATTTTCCTTTTCTCAAAGGAAAGGTGAAGGAAAAGGAAATCGTTATATTTGCCCGTATATTCTCCACGATGATCAATGCGGGTCTTCCTCTTATTCAATGTCTCGAATTACTTGGCCAGCAGGAACAAAACAAGACTTTTGCCAAAATCATTATATCCATCAAGGAAGATATCGAAGGCGGGTCAACTCTATGTGACGCATTGAGAAAATACCCTGATATTTTTGATGAACTCTTCGTCAATCTTGTGGCGGCGGGTGAAAGTGGTGGTATTCTTGATGTCATTCTTAATCGTCTATCCGCTTATATGGAAAAAGCGGCGAAATTAAAGAGCAAAGTTAAGGGCGCGATGACCTATCCCGCCAGTGTTCTTGTCATTTCCGTGGGCGTTGTGGCGCTTCTGCTTCTTAAAGTTATTCCCGTTTTCCAGAAGATGTTTGAAGGAATGGGTGGCGAGTTACCCGGTCCCACCCAGTTTCTCGTCGATGCAAGTGCATTTATGCAGAGTTATTTCATGTATATGATTGCTGGTGTCGTAGCCGTCGGATATGCCTTTAAAAGATATTATAAGACGGAGAATGGTACTCTTGTGATCGATGGCCTGATTTTGAAGTCGCCCGTTTTTGGTCCCTTGCTAAAAAAGGTTGCGGTGTCGAAGTTCACGCGAACCCTTTCCACCATGATGAGCAGTGGCGTTCCCATATTGGAAGGTCTTCAAATTGTCAGCAAAACGGCTGGAAACAAGGTTATTGAAAATGCCATTCAGAAAACGAGACAGAGTATCAGCGAAGGAAGGACTATAGCCGAACCTCTGGCAGAGACCAATATTTTCCCTGCCATGGTGGTTCAGATGATCGCCGTCGGTGAAGCGACGGGTGCATTGGATGCCATGCTTGCGAAAATTGCTGATTTTTATGACGACGAGGTGGACGCTGCCGTAGATGCCATGACAGCGCTTCTGGAACCGTTTATGATGGTCTTCCTGGGCGGAGTTGTGGGTGGAATGATCATTGCCATGTATCTTCCCATATTCAAGATGGCGTCGGTGGTCGGTTGATGATGAAAAAATAAATGGTCGGGATGGCGCGATTTGAACGCGCGACTCCTGCGTCCCGAACGCAGTGCCCTACCGGACTGGGCCACATCCCGACAGATGCGCACGATATAAAATTTATCCGTAAATGTCCATCATTATTTTTGATGGGTATAGAGATTTAAGCGGCTTTATGTTTTATTCCAAGGGGCAAATGACGTGATCATATACGATCTCAGGTGCGAGAATGGGCACAAGTTTGAGGGGTGGTTCAAAGACAGGCTCGCATTTGAAAAGCAGAAAACGGAGAAGCTGATAACCTGTCCTGTATGCGGGGGGAGTGACATCGAAATGTTGCCCTCATCCCTTGCCATCATGGGAAAAGACGTCAGACCATCTGAAAGAGACAATACCAGGGACATGTCTCCGGAGAAGTCGTTGAAAAAAGTGCAGGAGTTCCTTGATAAAAACTTTGATGATGTGGGTGACAAATTTGCGGAGATTGCCCTGAAAATACATCATGGAGAAGAAGACAGGAGAAATATCAAAGGGACTACAACGGAACGTGAAGAGGAAAATCTCAGTGAAGAGGGCGTTCAGTTTTTTAAGATTCCAATGCCAAAATTTGATAGTTAGGGACTAAAGCCGTTTACACATCGGTCAGGCTAAGCCCCCAGCTCTTGCCGGGTGCCACAGACATCATGAAAAACATGTACAATAGCATATCGGACATAATAGGGAACACTCCCATCGTTGAGATCCAACGACTGAATCCCAGCAAAAAAGTTAAGATATTTGCCAAATTGGAGAGTTTCAATCCGGGTGGGTCCACAAAAGACAGGATAGCCCTCTGCATGATCAATGAGGCAGAGAAGAGGGGCGAGCTAACCAGGGACAAGATTATTCTGGAGGCAACCAGCGGCAACACCGGTATTGGTCTGGCGATGATTGCGGCAGCAAAGGGTTACAGGCTTTGTCTCGCCATGTCCGAGTCTGCCAGTGAGGAGAGGAAAAAGATTCTGAAGGCACTGGGAGCGGAATTGATTTTTACTCCTGCAGATTTAGGTACGGATGGCGCCATAGAGATGGTCTACAGTCTGATGCTTCAGCATCCCGAGAAGTATTTCGGAACAGACCAGTTTAATAATCCTGACAATGTAATGGCTCACTATGCTGGTACAGGAGAAGAAATCTGGCGGCAGACGGAGGGTGCGGTTACCATGGTTGTGGTATCGCTCGGGACGACGGGGACGGCTATGGGTGTATCGAAACGGCTCAAGGAGTATAATCCCGATGTAAAAATTATCGGGGTTGAGCCTTACCTGCAACATAAGATCCAGGGATTGAAAAACATGAAGGAATCATACCGTCCCGGGATTTTTGACAAAAGCGAACTGGATGAGAAAGTCAATATCCTCGACGAAGACGCCTTTGAAATGGCCAGGCGGCTTGCCCGGGAGGAAGGAATCCTCGCAGGGATGAGTTCAGGGGCTGCCATGCATGTGGCCGTTCAGAAAGCCAGGGAGATGGAAGATGGTCTTATCGTTGTCATTTTACCGGATGGAGGAGAACGTTATCTGAGTACGGAACTATTCATGGATAAAGAACAATCAACCCTTCGTCTTTACAATACCCTGACCAGGGAAAAGGCATTTTTCAAGCCCCTCAATCCAGAGGAGCTATTCGTGCATTCATGCGGTCCAACGGTCCATGAGGTTCCCCATGTGGGAAGTTATCGTCGTTTTGTCGTTTCTGATATGATCAGGCGTTACCTTGAATTTAAAGGGTACAGGGTAAAGCACGTCATGAATATCATTGATCTGGATGACAGGTCCATCAAGGAGGCAGAAAAAGCAAATACAGACCTGAAAACATACACGGAAAGATGTACCATCGAGTTTCTCAACGATATCGAAAAACTCAATATCAGGAGGGAAGATCATTATCCGAGGGCCAGTGAAAATGTTGACAGCATGCTTACCATGGTTGAGAAACTGGTGGAAAAGGGTTATGCCTACGAGAAATTAAGGTCTGTATATTTTGACATTTCAAAAATAGACGATTACGGATGTCTTTCTCACGTTGATCTCAGAAAGGTTAAGCCCGGCAAGACAATCGACCTTGATGATTATGAAAAAGACAGTCCCATGGATTTTACCCTTTTGAAAAGATCAACCTTGAATGAACTGAAAAGGGGTATTTATTTCAAAACCCGTTGGGGGAATGTAAGGCCAAGCTGGCATCTTGAATGCGCGACGATTTCTCTGAAGTATCTGGCGGAGACCTTTGATATTCATTTAAGCGGCGCCGATGTTGTATTCCCGCACTGTGAAAACGTAATGGCCATAGGACGTGCAGCAACGGGGAAGCGCATGGCCAATTACTGGCTCAATACGGAACTGGTCATGGTTGAAGGCAAGAAAATGTCCCGATCACTGGATAACGTCCATACCATGGATGATCTGGAAAAAAAGGGATATGACGGAAAAGAGGTCAGGTTTTTTCTCCTCGGTACACATTATCGGAAACCCTTGAATTTTTCTTTCAGCGCCCTGGAGTCCGCAAGAAATACGGTGAAAAAACTGAACAGATTTATTCAGGGGCTGGTTCGTTTCATCCCCGGCGGTGGATATTCTGATACAGACCAGCTTATTTATGATGTCAAACATGGCTTTACCAATGCGATGGATGATGATTTCAACATATCCGGCGGACTGGCTTCAATGTTTGAGTTCATGGGGAAGATCAGTGTCCCTCTTGCTCATGGACAATTGAACGCAAAGGAGCGGGATCGCGTTCTCGATATCATGAAAAAAATGGATGCTGTGTTGGGCGTCATGAATTTTTCAGAAGAGGCCATTACTGATGAGGCGTTACAGCTTTTGCGGGAGAGAGAATCTTTAAGGAAGCAGGGTCATTGGGACGCTTCCGATGAAATCAGGCGGCGTCTCCTTGAAATGGGCATTGAAGTTTCAGATACTTCCGAAGGGATGACCTGGAGATTGAAATAAGTTTTGCAACCCTCTCAAAAAATTGATCAGAATGGGAGGAAATCGTGAATAAGGATATTAGAAAATCAGCCATTGCCGGATCGTGGTATCCCGGCAATCCGGAAACTCTTAGAGCGGATATTGATGAATTCTTCCAACACGTTCATGAAGGTAAGATCGATGGTCAAATCATGGGTCTTATTGCTCCCCACGCCGGTTATGTTTATTCCGGCCGGATTGCCGCCTATTCCTATAGTACCATCAGGGGAGATAAATTTGACGCCGTTGTTGTCATAGGACCGAGTCACCGCGCGCATTTCCATGGTGTTTCCGTGTACGGTAAAGGAGGGTATGAAACCCCCCTGGGCGTTGTTCCCGTCGATGTATCATTAGCAAACAGGATCATGGCAACACATGACTCGATTTCCCATATTCCCGCTGCCCATTTACAGGAACACTCCGTTGAAATTCAGCTGCCCTTTCTTCAGGTAGCTCTTGGAGATTTCAACTTTGTTCCTCTTGTCATGGGGGACCAGAGTCAGCATACCTGCGAGGCCCTGGCTGACAGCATTTGTGCTGCTGTTGAAGGTCAGAAAGTTCTTGTCGTGGGAAGTTCAGACCTTTCACATTTTCATTCTTATGATACGGCGGCAAAGCTTGATCATGTGGCGATATCCCGGATAAAGAATATGGACGGGCAAGGTCTTTTAGGGGATCTGGGGAATGACGCTTGTGAGGCTTGTGGTGGTGGACCTATGGTTGTTACCATGATGGTTTCGAAAAAACTGGGTGCAAATGGCGCTGAACTCTTAAAATATGCCAATTCCGGGGATGTAACCGGGGACAAGAAGAGTGTTGTCGGGTACGTATCGGCTGTTTTTTACAAAAAAAATGCGATGTGATCTTTTAAAATGAATTGTAAACATAATTTTCTTCCGCCGAAGTCTTCGGCCGGCACTGGTAGGACTACCTCACAAAGGCGTGATCTGAATGGTTCCATTAAGGGTGCGGGGAGACAAATCATAAAAAATAATTGAAAAATATTTATTGACAAACTAAAATGTAGTAACTATTATCAGCAATTCGCATTCAGGAACACAATGAGATGTATGTGTGCCGCGGGCGATTGTTGCTGGTGGTGCGCTCCGTTTCTGTATGAGATAAAAGGACGGGGGCGCTGTTTACAATGCTATTAGCTGGCGTAGCTCAACAGGTAGAGCAGCTGATTTGTAATCAGCAGGTTGCGGGTTCGAGTCCCATCGCCAGCTCCATTGCCAGTTACGATAATATGGACTGGAGGGGTACCCGAGTGGCCAAAGGGAGCAGACTGTAAATCTGCCGGCTAAGCCTACGGAGGTTCGAATCCTCCCCCCTCCATCATGTATATGGCCGGAAGCGCCTTTCGTATGTCCGCCTTAACAGGTGGAGAAGAGGGATGCATCACGAATAAAGATGGTTTCCTGAACGTGAACTCCGCCCTGAGTGCGGGAGGTTCACCATTTGTGGACGGTTCTGGGAAGGCAGTATTATAAGGTATGTCACCTTTTGTTTGGGCGAGCGGGAATAGCTCAGTGGCTAGAGCGTCAGCCTTCCAAGCTGAGGGTCGCGGGTTCGAATCCCGTTTCCCGCTCCATTTTTTTGTGGGGTTGACTATCTGATATGTCTTGCAGATTAAATGGCATGCACCTTATGATCGATAGGCTGAGTGGTAAAGAGAGCGAGTCAAGGAGTCAAGGGGGGTAAACAGACCGTCTTTTTAAAAAAGATCGTCAGCCCACGTAGCTCAGTCGGTAGAGCACATCCTTGGTAAGGATGAGGTCACCAGTTCAATCCTGGTCGTGGGCTCCAATAGAGTAAAGTGGGTATATTATGAGGAATATCATTACGTTAGCCTGTACAGAATGTAAGCAGAGAAACTATACGACAACCAAAAATAAACGCACCATGCAAAACCGGCTTGAGTTAAAGAAATATTGTAAATTCTGCCGCTCACACAAAATTCACAGGGAAACGAAATAAGTTGCCGTCATGAGGTAATAGTCGATGTTCCAGACAGGCCAGTAGCTCTAATGGCTAGAGCGCCGGACTCCAAATCCGGATGCTGGGGGTTCAAGTCCCTCCTGGCCTGCCATTTATTTTTCGTGCGTCTTTAATAATGCATGATTTTATCAGGTTTGGTGTGATGGATAAAGTAAAACAGATTTTTCGAAAAGTCGTTCAATTCCTGAAAGAGGCGAAGGTTGAGTTGAAAAAGGTAACATGGCCAACGCCAAAGCAAACGCTGGCTTCTACGTCTGTGGTAATTATTGTCGTTATCATTGTGTCTGCTTTTCTTGGAATCGTCGATTTTGGCCTGGCTAAAGTCATCAGATTGGTATTGGGTTGAGAAACATGGCTTTCAGATGGTATGTGGTTCATACATATTCTGGTTTTGAGAATCGGGTGAAGCTTTCCCTTCAGGAAAGAATCCAGTCGGCAGATATGCAGGAATATTTTACGGATATTCTCATTCCAGAAGAAGATGTCGTGGAGCTTGTTTCCGGCGAAAAAAAGACATCAAAAAGAAAATTCTTTCCTGGTTATATCTTGGTCAGGATGGAAATGAATGATGATACCTGGCATATCGTCAAAGGTACTCCCAAGGTTACCGGTTTTATCGGGGGTAAAGATAAACCGGCTCCGATACCTGATAAGGATGTGGAAATCTTAAAAACCAGAATTGATGAAGGAACGCTGAAACCCAAGCCAAAATTTAAATTTGAAATCGGCGATCATGTAAGGATTATTGATGGTCCTTTTACAAACTTTGATGGTGTCATTGATGAGGCCAGGCCCGAGAAGGGGAAATTGAGGGTTATTGTCAGTATCTTTGGCCGATCAACTCCTGTGGAGCTTGATTTCATCCAGGTTGTTCAAGTGTGATGCAGGGACGAAAGTAGCAGGAAGATTATAAAATATTTATGACAGGGTGATCAAAATGGCAAAAAAGGTTATAGCCAACATAAAGCTTCAGATCAAGGCAGGTAAGGCGACGCCGTCGCCACCGATCGGTCCGGCTCTGGGACAGCACGGTGTCAATATAATGGAATTCTGCAAGGCATACAATGCCATGACGCAGAATCAAGAGGGAACGGTAATTCCCGTTATCATAACGGTCTATGCGGACCGTTCGTTTACCTTTATTACCAAGACTCCGCCTGCATCTGTTCTTCTGAAACAGTTCGCAAAAATTGCGAAGGGCTCCGGAGACCCGAAACGGGAAAAAGTGGGTACTGTGACGTTCAAGCAGGTGAGGGAAATTGCAGAGTTAAAATACAATGATCTGAATGCCGTTGATATGGAAGGGGCAATCAGGATCATTGAGGGGACGGCAAAGTCAATGGGAATTGAAATAGCAGGATAGACTAACGGGAAGCGCTTCCAGACCATCCTCTCCTGCAGAGGGGCTGAAGATGCGGTTTTGACAAAACTTTAGTCGCAGCAAAGCTTTGAAGGAAGTGCGTTAATTTGAGGTTTTAGTATGTCTGAAAGAGGAAAAAGTTTCACTGAAGCAAGACAGAAGATCGAACCGGGGAAGCGGTATACCTTGAGAGAAGCGGTGGATATGGTCATCAGCACGGCGAGGGCCAAGTTCGATGAAACGGTTGATGCCGCCATTCGTCTGGGAGTAAATCCCCAGCATGCCGATCAGATGGTGAGAGGGAGCGTTGTCCTGCCTAATGGATTGGGTAAATCGGTCAAGGTATTAGTGTTTGCCAAGGGAGAGAAGGAAAAGGAAGCTCTTGACGCAGGTGCTGATGTGGTTGGTTCGGATGACATCATTGAAAAAATCAAAAGCGGCTGGCTTGATTTTGATAGAGCCATTGCCACACCTGACATGATGGGCAGCGTTGGAAAACTTGGGAAGATTTTAGGCCCCCGGGGATTGATGCCAAATCCAAAAGTGGGTACGGTTACTTTTGATGTTGGAAAAGCTGTCAATGAATTAAAGGCTGGAAAGGTTGAATTCAGAGTTGAAAAGGCGGGAATTGTCCACAGTCCTGTGGGGAAAATTTCGTTTGGAACGGATAAGTTGTTGGAAAATATCACCGCCGTTATCGAAGCGATTATAAAACTGAAACCAGCATCCAGTAAGGGGACTTATCTCAAGAGCATATCTATCTCCACCACCTTGGGACCCGGAATCAAAGTAGATCCCCTCGATGTTAGAAATATTTAAGGGTGGATCGGATAAAGCTGTATTAGGGTTCGATTGCGTTACAAAAGTCTGAGACAGCAGGTACAGGAGTTTAAACGATCTGAATCGGCCTGCCGAGACGGAAGGGATATTCTGAAGCCCTTCAGGTGAGGCCATATATCATGTTTGTTCAATTTTTCCTGTATGATGTTCTGTTCTCCGACTTTCTGGAAATTTTTTTAGCTTCAAGAGGATCATGTTGAAAATCTGGTGACGAAAGGAGGTTGGAGATTGGATCGAAAGAAGAAGGAGCAGATGGCTTCTGAGCTTCATGAGAAACTCAGGGAAGCCCAGCTAACCGTTCTCGCCGGTTACATCGGGATGAACGTTGGGAAAATGACGGCGTTGAGGAATGTACTGCGTAAATCGGGTACCGAGGTGCGGGTCGTAAAAAACACACTTCTGAGAATCGCTTCCCGGGATACAGATTTTTCAGCTCTGGAGGGCCATTTCAAAGGACCGTTGGCCATTGCCTTAAGTAAGGGCGATATCATTGAGTCCACGAAGGTGCTTGTGGAGTTTGCAAAAAGAAACGCTGAATTGGAAATCAAAGCCGGCATGCTCGACGGCAAGTTCTTGACCAAAGAGCAGATCAGCACCCTGGCAGAGCTACCGGGAAGAGACGTTCTTCTTGGTAAGCTTCTCTCTGTAATGCAGGGGGTCCAGACGGCCCTGGTTAATGTGCTTTCTGGAGTTCCAAGGAGCTTTGTTCAGTGTCTCGACGCTTATCGAGTAAAGAAAGAATCAGGAAACTAATACAAAAATACAACATATACAGGAGAGGATTAAAGATATGTCCCATCAAACTACCAAAGAAGACGTTATAAAATTTATTGAAGAAATGACGGTGCTGGAGCTTTCTGAGCTCGTAAAGGAATTGGAAGAAAGGCTTGGCGTGTCTGCGGCTGTGCCCATGGCGGTAGCTCAGGTTGCGGCAGGGTCTGATCAAGCTTCCCAGGTCGAGGAAAAGACGGAATTCGATGCGATACTCGCTGGATTCGGTGAGCAGAAGATACAGGTTATCAAAGTCGTCAGGGCCATCACCGGTTTGGGACTTAAAGAAGCCAAAGACCTGGTGGATGGTGTGCCGAAGCCCATTAAAGAAGGTGTATCGAAAGATGAGGCAGCGGATATCAAAAAGAAGATTGAAGAGGTTGGCGGAACCGTGGAGATTAAGTAGCTTGATGTTTGAAATCCAACACTTGCCAATCCATGATATCTTGTATTGTAGATATTTAATTGTAACTTAAAAGGATGCCCATGGGTGAATTCAGGAAAAATTTTGGACGTATCAAAAAGATTTTGGATATACCGAATCTCATTGATATCCAGATGAAGTCCTATGAGAAATTTCTGCAGATGGATGTTGAGCCCGATAAAAGGGGTAATTTTGGACTTCAGGGTGCATTCAAAAGCGTTTTTCCCATTTCCGACTTCAGCGGAAAATGTTCCCTTGAGTTTGTCAGTTATAAAATCGGGGAAGCCAGATATGACGTGAAGGAATGTATCCAGAAGGGCATGACCTATGCTGCTCCGCTGAAAATCGTGGTGAGACTTGTAGTCTTTGAAACAGATCGGGGATCTGAACACAAAGCAATCCGGGATATCAAGGAACAGGAGATTTATTTTGGTGAAATTCCCCTGATGACGGAAAGAAATGGCACCTTTATCATGAACGGTACGGAAAGGGTCATTGTCAGTCAGCTTCACAGATCTCCGGGAATCTTTTTTGACCATGACAAGGGAAAAACGCTGGCCAGCGGGAAACTGATCTATTCTTCGAGGATTATACCGATCAGGGGGTCCTGGCTCGATTTTGAATTCGATTCCAAAGACCTTCTTTATGTCAGGATTGACAGGCGACGGAAGATGCCTGTGACCATCCTTCTGAAAGCAATGGGAAATTCAAACGAATACCTTCTCAATTATTTTTATAATATTGAGAAGGTATTCCTGGATGATAAAAGATCATACATGGTCGTTGACGAATCCCTCATCGGCGAGAAGGCGCCTGAAGATATTAAAGATCCCGGTACAGGTGACGTCATCGTCAAAAAGGCGAGAAAGATCAACAAGGTCCTTTTGAAGAAGATGACCGAATTGGGTATAGATCGTATACAGGTCAATGAATCTGATATGGTTGGAAAGATTCTTGCCTCCGACGTTTTAGATCCGACAACCGGTGAAATCCTCTTGAGATGTAATGAACAATTGCCACTGGAAGGATTGGAGCGGGTCCGTGAAAAAGGGATTCAGGAGATTCGGTTCATTTATATTGATGAAGAAAGGATGAATGCTTCCATCAGAGATACTCTTCTCGTTGACAGGATAGAAGGTGCAGAGGAAGCGATCATAGAGATATACAGAAGATTGCGTCCGAGTAACCCGCCAACTCCGGAAACGGCGCAAAAGTTTTTCAACAGTCTCTTTTTTGATCCGGCAAGTTACGACCTGTCGGATGTGGGAAGGGCGAAGATGAATTACAAGCTTCGTCTGGATGTGCCGACAAATGTGACGGTTTTGCGAAATGAGGATATCCTGGCGGCGGTAAAATACCTGATTGACCTTAAAAACGGCGTCGGTGACTGCAGTGTGGATGATATAGATCATCTGGGTAACAGGCGCGTCAGGTCTGTGGGAGAACTGATAGAAAATCAATACCGTATAGGTTTGGTGCGTATAGAGAGGGCGATTAAGGAGAGGATGAGTCTCCAGGATATTGAAACGATGATGCCTCATGAACTCATTAATGCAAAACCTGTTACAGCCGTCGTGAATGAGTTTCTTGGAAGCAGTCAATTGTCGCAGTTCATGGATCAAACAAATCCCCTTTCTGAAATTACGCATAAGCGGAGGCTTTCAGCACTCGGTCCCGGGGGATTGACCCGGGAAAGAGCAGGATTTGAGGTACGGGACGTTCACCCCACCCATTATGGGCGCATCTGTCCAGTTGAAACGCCGGAGGGTCCGAATATCGGCCTCATTGTTTCTCTGAGTACCTATGCAAGAGTAAATGCCTTCGGTTTTATAGAAACGCCTTACCGGGTGGTTGAAAACGGGAGGGTCCTTGATGAAGTCCGGTATCTGACGGCGATCGAAGAAGAGAAATATATCGTTGCCCCGGCAGACATTCCCTTTGATAAAGACGGGAAATTCGTCGGTGAGCTCATTTCTGCCAGGAAGGGAAGTGATTTTCACACCGTTGCCCCGGCAGAAGTCAATCTGATGGATGTTTCACCCAATCAGCTTGTCAGTGTTGCAGCAGCCTCTATTCCATTTCTGGAGCATGATGACGCAAACCGTGCGCTCATGGGTTCAAATATGCAGCGACAGGCCGTTCCTCTGTTAAAGCCTGAAGTTCCCCTTGTGGGTACGGGAATGGAGTCTGTTGTTGCAAAGGATTCCGGTGCCGTTGTTGTGGCTAAACGCTCCGGCATTGTCGAACATGTCGACGCTTCACGGATCGTCATAAAATGTGACAGTGACGGGAAAGATGGCTTTGATACGGGCGTGGATATCTATAATCTGGCCAAATATCAGCGTTCAAACCAGGATACATGTTTTAACCAGAAGCCCATCGTCGATAGAGGAGATCGGGTCAATCAGGGCGACATTGTTGCCGATGGGCCTGCCACCGATAATGGCGAACTGGCCCTTGGAAGAAATGTGATGGTCGCCTTCATGTCCTGGGGAGGATACAATTATGAAGACTCCATCCTGGTCAGCGAAAGGGTGATAAAGGACGACATTTACACATCCATCCACATCGAGGAATTCGAGACCATGGCCAGGGACACGAAACTTGGTCAGGAAGAGATAACAAGGGACATCCCCAATGTGGGTGAGGAGGCCCTCAGAAACCTTGATGAGAGCGGAATTGTCAGGATGGGTGTATTTGTAAAGTCCGGTGACATTCTCGTCGGAAAAATTACGCCGAAAGGAGAAACCCAGTTATCACCCGAGGAAAAATTGCTCCGGGCCATATTTGGTGAGAAGGCAAGCGATGTAAGGGATACATCTCTTCGCATTCCCCCGGGTGTGGAAGGAACTGTGATCGATGCCAAGATTTTTTCGAGAAAGGGAACTGAAAGAGATCACAGGTCGCAATTCATAGAGGACGAAACGGTTCGGCTTCTGTGCAAGGACAGGGATGATGAAATAAGAATTATTACAGACAATTTAAAAAATAACATATCGGGGATGCTCATTGGAAAAACATCGGCTACGAAACTGGTCGATCCCACAAAGAAAAAGATCCTGTTGAAAAAGGGAGGAACGATCGATAAGGATGTCCTGGACAAGATGCCATTTGGTTTATGGAAGGAAATATCCCTTGTCGGAGAGGATGCCACAGAAGAGAAAATTGGCAATCTGCTGGCAAACTTCGAGCGGAAAAAGGCCCTTATAGAGACTTTTTTTGAACAAAAAATAGAAAAGATGAAAGCCGGTGATGAGCTTCCGCCCGGCGTGATCAAAATGGTCAAAGTCTATATTGCCATTAAAAGGAAATTGTCCGTTGGCGATAAAATGGCGGGCCGCCATGGGAACAAGGGTGTTTTATCCAGAATACTGCCCGAGGAGGATATGCCTTATTTCCGGGACGGGACGCCGGTGGACATTATCCTGAATCCCCTTGGGGTGCCATCGCGTATGAATGTCGGTCAGGTTCTTGAGACCCATCTCGGTTGGGCAGCCAAGGGGCTGGGGGAGAAGATTAACGCCCTGCTGGAAAAAAATTCTCCGGTTGCTCACTTGAGGAAAGAATTGAAAAGAGTTTACGCTGCTCCTGAGTTTGACCATTTTGTGGATGGCGCCTCCGATGAAGAGATAAAATCATTTGTCCGTAAAGTGAAGAGGGGGATCCTGGTAGCGACGCCTGTTTTTGATGGTGCTGACGAAGGTGAAGTCAGAAATATGCTCGCCATGGCCGAACTTCCGGAAAAGGGACAGACGGTTCTCTTTGACGGGAGAACGGGTGAGCCATTTGATCAGGAGATTACTGTCGGCATGATATATATGTTAAAACTCCACCATCTGGTTGATGATAAGATTCATGCAAGATCCATCGGTCCTTACTCTCTTGTAACGCAGCAACCTCTCGGTGGAAAAGCGCAATTTGGGGGCCAGAGGCTTGGTGAAATGGAAGTCTGGGCTATGGAGGCGTATGGCGCTGCTTACTCGCTCCAGGAGTTTCTGACTGTTAAATCGGATGATGTGGCGGGTCGTACCAGAATGTATGAGGCCATTGTAAAGGGAGAACACACCCTGGAACCAGGGCTCCCCGAGTCTTTCAACGTGCTTGTCAAGGAATTGCAGAGCCTCTGTCTGGATGTGGAGCTTATTGAGGAATAGTGAACCCCTTAATCCATGAACGGTGTTTTGAATCTTAAATAATGGGGAGATAAAATCAGTGGAAGACGTTTTCAGTTATTTTGAGAAACCGAAAGATCCAATCCGGTTTAATGCAATCAAGATGTCAATCGCATCGCCGGAAAGAATACTTTCGTGGTCCCATGGTGAGGTCAAAAAGCCGGAAACGATCAATTACAGAACGTTCAAGCCCGAGAGGGACGGACTTTTTTGCGCAAAAATTTTCGGCCCCGTCAAGGATTATGAATGTCTCTGCGGTCGTTATAAACGGATGAAATACAGGGGGGTCGTCTGCGAGAAATGCGGTGTTGAGGTCATTCAATCGAGAGTCCGCCGGGAAAGAATAGGTCATATTACACTGGCAACGCCCGTTGCTCATATATGGTTTCTCAAGAGTCTCCCGAGCCGTATCGGGAATGTCCTTGATCTAACCCTCAAGGAACTGGAAAAGGTACTTTATTTTGAATCGTGGATTGTGCTGGATCCGAAAAACACCCCTTTGAAAAGAAAAGAGCTTTTGTCTGAGGAAGAATTCAGCGATTTAAAAGATCAGTACGGTGAAGATGCTTTTGAGGCGGGAATTGGCGCCGAGGCTGTCCGGAAGCTCCTGGAAGAGATTGATCTGGTCAAACTGGACGAGGAACTTCGCGGGGAACTTAGAGGGACAAATTCTGATACGAAGAGAAAGAAACTTGTCAAGAGGTTGAAGGTCATTGAGGCCTTGATGAAATCCAAAACGAACAAACCGGAGTGGATGGTCCTCACGGTTCTGCCGGTGATTCCTCCCGATCTGCGGCCCCTGGTTCCTTTGGACGGCGGTCGTTTTGCCACCTCTGATCTCAATGATCTCTACAGGCGGGTTATTAACAGGAATAACCGTTTGAAGCGTTTACAGGAGTTGAACGCCCCGGAGATCATTATTCGAAATGAAAAACGGATGCTGCAAGAAGCGGTGGACGTCCTTTTTGACAATGGCAGGAGAGGAAGGGCGATTACCGGTTCCAACAAGAGACCGCTGAGATCCCTTTCCGATATGCTGAAAGGAAAGCAGGGACGATTCCGACAAAACCTTCTGGGTAAAAGAGTGGATTATTCCGGGCGGTCGGTCATTACCGTCGGACCTGACCTCAGGCTGCATCAGTGTGGTTTGCCAAAGAAGATGGCCTTGGAACTGTTTAAACCTTTTGTCTATAACCGCCTTGAGGAAAAAGGTTATGTGACAACGGTAAAAAGCGCAAAGAAAATGGTGGAGCGGGAAACTGCTGAAGTATGGGATGCTCTTGATGAGGTGGTGCGCGAATATCCCATTATGTTGAACAGGGCGCCTACCCTTCACAGGCTTGGCATCCAGGCTTTTGAGCCGGTTCTGATAGAGGGGAAAGCCATACAGCTCCATCCTCTGGTCTGCACAGCGTTCAACGCCGATTTTGACGGTGACCAGATGGCCGTTCATGTTCCATTGTCTGTTGAGGCACAGACGGAAGCCAGAGTCCTTATGATGTCAACAAATAATATCCTTTCACCGGCGAACGGGAAACCCATCATAAATCCCAGCCAGGATATCGTTCTGGGTATTTACTATATGACGCGCGCCAAGAACCGTGTGAAGGGCGAAGGGATGGTTTTTGCAGATCCGGGAGAGGTTCAAAGCGCTCTCGATGCAGATGCAGTGGACCTTCATGCGAAAGTAAAAGTCCGTATTAACGGTGAAATGAAGGAGACAACCGTTGGAAGGGTTGTTCTTTATGGAAATCTGCCTGAAGAGATTCCTTTCGATACCGTCAACAAAGTGATGAATAAAAGGGAATTAGCTAACCTGGTAGATTATTCTTACCGCACCTGTGGAGATAAAACGACAGTTCTGCTGGCAGACCGGTTAAAGGATTTGGGGTTTAAGTATGCCACAATTTCGGGTATGTCCATTGCCATCCATGACATGGTGATTCCATCCAACAAAAAAGATATCGTTTCTATGGCCGACAAGGATGTTCTAAAAATACAGAAGCAGTATATGGATGGTCTCATCACGGATGGAGAGAGGTACAATAAGGTTATCGATATATGGGCTCAAGCGACGGAGAAGATCGCCGCTGAGATGCTCAGCGGTATCGGATCAGAGGAGACCGAAAATAGTGCCGGCGAAAAATGGAAGATCGAAAGCTTTAACCCCATTTTTATGATGGCCGATTCCGGTGCAAGAGGAAGCGCCGTCCAGATCAGGCAGCTTGCCGGGATGAGAGGCTTGATGGCAAAACCTTCCGGTGAAATCATCGAAACGCCGATCACGGCTAATTTCAGAGAAGGATTGACGGTACTCCAGTATTTCATTTCCACCCACGGCGCCAGGAAAGGTCTTGCTGATACCGCTCTGAAGACGGCAAATTCCGGATATCTGACCAGAAGGCTCGTTGATGTGGCCCAGGATTGTATTATCAGCGAGAATGATTGCGGCACCATTGACGGTATTTACGTTTCTGCCCTTATGGAAGGTGGCGAGATCATTGAAACGGCGGGTGAACGCGTTCTTGGAAGGGTGGCGCTGGAGGATATAAAGGAGCCGTTTAGTGGAGAGGTTCTTGTCCATGCAAATGAGGGGATTGATGAAGCCCTTGCCGAAAAGATTGATCAAGCCGGTATCGAAAGGGTGAACATCCGGTCTGTTTTAACCTGTAAGTCGAAGTACGGTGTCTGCACCATGTGTTATGGAAGAGACCTGGCTCATGGGCATCTTGTAAATATAGGCGAGGCTGTCGGGATTATTGCCGCTCAGTCTATCGGTGAACCGGGCACCCAGCTGACCATGAGAACGTTCCACATCGGTGGTACCGCTAAATTTGAGGAGCACTCTACCCTCGAGGCAAGGCATGACGGTACCATCAAGTATATGAATCTCAATACAGTGAAAACAAAGGGACAGGATCTTGTCGTCATGAACAGGAATGGAGAAGTTCATGTTTTAGACGAACAGGCCAGAAGCCGTGGAAAATATCCCGTTCCATACGGTGCGCATCTCAAAATTAGCGATGGCACTGTCGTTAAGAAAGGTGATTTGCTTGCAGAATGGGATCCTTTCTCCATACCGATCCTTGCAGAGGTTGACGGTAATGTTAAGTATGGAGATATCATCGAAGGAAAGACCATGCAGGAACAGGTTGATGAGGTAACCGGTCTTTCAAGAAAAGTAATTGTCGAATTCAAGGGGGCTAATTTCCGTACCCGGGTTTCCATCAAGAACAGCAAAGGTAAAACGGCAAGAGTTCCGGGAACGAATGCCGTGGCAAGGTACCTTCTTCCTGTAGGGGCCAATATTGGTGTATCGGAAGGGGATAAGGTCAGTGCAGGTGATATTGTTGCTAAAATTCCAAGAGAGACAACGAAAACGAAGGATATCACCGGAGGGCTTCCCCGAGTGGCGGAGCTCTTTGAAGCTCGAAAGCCGAAGGAATTTGCCGTCATCAGCGAAATCGACGGTACCGTCTCATACGGCAAGGATGCCAAAGGAAAGAGAAAAGTGGTTATTACCCCCGAGGTTGGCGAAGAAAAGGAATATTTGATACCCAAAGGAAAGTACGTCAGCGTCCAGGAGGGGGACCGTGTTCAGGCGGGTGAAGCCCTGATGGATGGTGTTCACAATCCTCATGACCTTCTGACAATTAAGGGCGAAAAAGCGTTGGCCCGATATCTTGTTGATGAGGTTCAGGAGGTTTATAGGCTTCAGGGTGTAAAAATCAATGATAAGCATATGGAGGTGATCGTACGCCAGATGCTCCGCAGGGTAAAAGTGAAAGATCCGGGTGATACTGTCTTTATAGCAGACGAGCAGGTGGAGAGGTACCGCTTCCAGGAAGAAAACGAAAAGGTCGCTGCCAGAGGCGGGAGACCGGCCATCGGTGAGCCGATTTTACTCGGTATTACCAAGGCATCTCTCAGCACGCAGAGTTTCATCTCAGCGGCGTCCTTCCAGGAGACGACACGGGTTCTGACAGAAGCCAGCCTGGCTGGGAAGGTAGATTATCTCAGAGGGCTCAAGGAAAATGTCATCATGGGAAGATTGATTCCTGCGGGGACCGGGCTCCCCGTATACAGGAAACTGAGCCTCAGGACAGTTGAAGATGATAAAGTCCTCGAGATTGGAGATGATGAAGGAAATGAAAAAATAAATGAGAAAACACTTGACATACAGGCCACGAATTGATAGCAACTTTACTTTTGTTGCACCCAACAGGAAGGGTAACAATAGAGTCTGGGAGGGATGATGCCGACAATCAATCAATTGGTCCGCAAAGGTAGGACCAAGATGCAAAAGAAGACAACGACACCTGCGTTGGCAGGTTCCCCGCAGCGCAGGGGAGTATGCGTGAGGGTGTATACGTCGACACCCAAGAAACCGAATTCTGCCTTGAGAAAGGTTGCAAGGGTTCGTCTCGCCAGCGGATACGAAGTGACTTCATACATACCAGGTGTTGGCCATAACCTACAGGAACACTCCGTGGTACTTGTCAGAGGGGGCAGAGTAAAAGATCTTCCCGGTGTCCGGTATCACATTATCAGGGGTACGCTTGATGCAATGGGGGTTCAGGACAGGAAACAGGGGAGATCCAAATATGGAGCGAAGAAACCGAGCTAAGCGGGGATAGGATCATGCCGAGAAGAAGAGAAATCACAAAAAGAGAAATACTGCCGGACCCTAAGTATAACAATAAGCTTGTGGCAAAGTTTATCAACAGTCTGTTGAGAAGAGGCAAAAAGAGCATCGCAGAATCCATTTTATACGGGGCCTTTGGTATTATCGAAAAGAAAACGAAAGAACAGGCCGTAGAGCTTTTTGAAAAGGCCGTGGGTAACGTGAAGCCCGTGATTGAGGTGAAGTCAAGGCGGGTAGGAGGCTCTACCTATCAGGTGCCGACGGAAGTCGTGCCTTCACGAAGAGTTGCTTTGGCCATTCGTTGGATCATCACCCATTCCAAGGAACGTACCGAAAAGACGATGATGGAGAAGCTTGCTGCGGAGTTGATTGATGCCGCCAATAACAGGGGCGCTTCCGTAAAAAAGAGGGAGAGCGTTCACAAGATGGCGGAGGCGAATAAGGCCTTTGCCCATTACCGTTTTTAGCATTTTCCCGGAAGCTCTGGTGAATAAAATTGGCACGTGAAGCTCCTTTAGACAGTCTCCGCAACATCGGCATTATGGCGCATATTGATGCCGGCAAAACGACAACAACAGAGCGGATTTTATACTATACGCGTGAGTCCTATAAGATGGGCGAAGTCCATGACGGTACAGCCACGATGGACTGGATGGAACAGGAACAGGAGAGGGGCATTACCATTACATCCGCGGCAACCACATGTTCATGGAAAAATCACCGTATAAACATCATTGATACACCCGGTCATGTGGACTTTACGATTGAGGTCGAGAGATCTTTGAGAGTTTTAGATGGAGCCGTTGCCCTGTTCTGCGCCGTTGGCGGTGTGGAACCACAATCCGAGGCAGTCTGGCGTCAGGCGGACAGATACCGGGTACCCAGGATCGCGTTCATCAATAAAATGGATAGAGTGGGGGCCGATTTCAGGAGGGTTGTCAACTCCATC
Organism: Deltaproteobacteria bacterium; assembly: GCA_037143735.1. Lineage (GTDB taxonomy): Bacteria > Desulfobacterota > Syntrophia > Syntrophales > UBA2185 > JAPLJQ01. Next base: position 22,453 of record JBAWYD010000004.1, on the reverse strand, counting down.
GAGGAACGATTGGGGGCGCACCCGATTCCGGTGCAGATACCCATCGGGGCGGAAAGCACGTTTCGAGGGGTTGTTGATCTTATCCGGATGAAAGCTGTCACGTATGATGAGCAATCTTTGGGCGTCACATTCACGGAGGGTGAAATACCTCCGGATATGATCGATGTATCCCGTCGGGAAAGAGAAAATCTCATTGAGTTTCTCGCTGACTGCGATGATGACTTGATGAAAAAATATGTAAACGAGGAAGCTCTTTCCCACGAAGAAATCATGCGTGCCATCAGAAAGGTTACGCTGACCATGAAGGCGACGCCCATCCTGTGTGGTTCTGCTTTTAAGAACAAGGGGGTGCAAATGCTCCTGGATGCCGTTATCGATTACCTTCCGTCTCCACTGGATATGCCTCCGGTGATCGGCAGAGAGGAAAAAGGAACGGACATGGAAAGGGCGGCCAGTGACGATGCGCCGTTTTCAGCTTTGGCCTTTAAAATTATGACAGATCCATACGTTGGCCAGTTAACCTATTTCAGGGTCTATTCAGGAGTCATGTCGGCGGGCTCCTACGTGTACAATGCGTCCAAGAAGAGAAGAGAACGGGTTGGAAGATTGCTCAAGATGCATGCCAATAAAAGGGAAGATATTAAAGAGGCCCGCACCGGCGACATTGTCGCTGCCGTGGGTTTGAATCTGACAACGACGGGAGACACCCTCTGTGATATGAACCATCCGCTGACACTTGAGACTCTGGATTTCCCGGATCCCGTTATTGCCATCGCCATAGAACCAAAAACGAAGGCGGATGAGGAGAAACTGGATGTTGCCCTGGGCAAGATTGCCCGCGAAGATCCCTCCTTCAGGGTCAAGGTGGACAAAGAAACGGGTCAGACCCTTATTTCCGGAATGGGAGAATTACACCTGGAGATTATTGTCGATCGGCTCTCAAGAGAATTTGGACTGGGCGCCAATATCGGTCAGCCCCAGGTTGCATATAAGGAAACCATCAGAAAAGGTGTGCGAACGGAAGGCAAATATGTTAAACAATCGGGCGGCAGGGGGCAATATGGTCATGTATGGCTGGAAATTGAGCCCAACTTGCCCGGTCAGGGTTTTGAGTTCCGGAACAGGATAACCGGAGGAGTGGTTCCTACTGAGTATATTCCTGCTGTGCAAAAAGGTATTGTGGAAGCGATGGAAGAGGGTGTGCTTGCAGGATACCCTGTTGTTGACGTCATCGTCAGCGCTGTCGACGGATCTTTTCATGACGTTGATTCCTCAGACATGGCTTTTAAAATAGCGGCTTCCATGGCGTTCAAAAGCGGAGCTAAACGGGCCCACCCCGTCCTCCTGGAACCCGTCATGTCGGTGGAGGTGGTGGTTCCCAAGGAATACCTTGGCGATGTGATCGGGAATCTCACGTCACGTCGAGGGAAAATCGTCAGCATTGAATCGAGACCTTCCCTGGAGGCGATCAACGCCGAGGTGCCTCTTGCCGAAATGTTCGGTTATGCCACGGATCTCAGATCAAAGACGCAGGGAAGAGCAACTTATACCATGCAATTTTTGAATTACAACGCCATATCGGAGAATCTGGCGAAAGCAATTATAGATAAAACAAGTCATTAAAATTATTGCTTAAGAAACGTAGTGAACAAACGAACCATTCAAAGTTAAAGAGGAGGTAATGGAGATGGCTAAGAAGAAATTTGAGAGGACCAAACCGCATGTGAATATCGGCACCATCGGGCACGTTGATCATGGTAAAACCACCTTGACGGCAGCGATCACGAAGCATTTGAGCAAGAAGGGTTGGGCGGAGTTCAGGCCCTTTGATTCCATCGATAATGCTCCCGAGGAGAAAGAAAGGGGCGTTACGATCAATGTTGCTCACGTGGAGTATGAGACAGCGAAAAGACACTATGCCCACGTCGATTGTCCGGGACATGCCGATTATATCAAGAACATGATTTCCGGCGCCGCCCATATGGATGGAGCCATTCTTGTGGTTGCAGCCTCCGATGGACCCATGCCCCAGACGAGAGAACACATCCTCCTTGCAAGACAGGTTCGGGTTCCCTTTATCATCGTCTACATGAACAAGGTTGATCTTGTTGATGATCCTGAGCTTCTTGATCTGGTGGAGCTTGAATTGAGAGAGTTGCTGACGGAGTATGAATTTCCCGGCGATGAGATCCCGATCATCAGGGGATCAGCCCTGAAGGCTCTGGAATCTGAAGACTCCAATGCTCCTGAGGTGAAGTCGATCTGGGAGTTGTTGGAAGCTGCTGACACCTATGTGCCTGAACCTCAGAGAGATCTGGATAAACCATTTCTCATGCCGGTAGGGGATGTGTTTTCCATATCCGGTCGAGGAACCGTGGTGACCGGAAGGGCGGAAAGAGGCATTATCAGGACAGGAGATGAAGTGGAAATTATTGGCATCAAGCCGACGTTTAAAACGGTTTGCACCGGTGTCGAAATGTTCCGCAAGACCCTCGATGAGGGGCGGGCGGGGGATGATTGCGGTGTTCTTCTGAGAGGAACCAAGCGTGAAGATGTTGAGAGAGGCCAGGTTGTAGCGAAACCCGGTTCAATCACACCCCATACCAAATTTAAAGCAGCAGTTTATGTTCTGACCAAGGAAGAAGGTGGAAGACATACGCCTTTCTTTAACGGGTATCGGCCCCAGTATTATTTCAGGACGACAGACGTTACGGGCATCTGCAGCCTGCCTGAGGGGGTTGAAATGGTCATGCCTGGAGATAATGTGGAAGTGGAGGTCGAGTTAATCACCCCCATCGCTATGGAAGAACAGCTCAGGTTTGCCATCCGTGAGGGCGGAAGAACCGTTGGAGCTGGTGTGGTCACTAAAATAATTGAATAGGAAGCCCGTTTAAAGGGTTACGGTTACATGACATTATGAAGGAACAAAGGATAAGAATTCGTCTTAAAGCATACGATTACAAGTTGTTGGATCGGTCTGTGGAAGATATTGTTGAAACAGCAAAGAGAACCGGTGCGCGCGTCGCCGGCCCCATTCCGCTACCGACGGAAATCAATAAGTATTGCGTTAATCGATCGCCCCATGTGGATAAAAAATCCAGAGAACAGTTTGAGATCAGGACACACAAGAGACTTGTCGATATTATAGAACCGACACAGTCGACAGTGGATGCCCTCATGAAATTGGATTTGTCTGCCGGTGTGGATGTTGAGATAAAACTGTAAGATCCACCGGAAGCGGTGGCACGGCCTGGACGTAGATGTCCAGCCGTTACTTTCTTTAAATGAGGCGTATCGTTATTTAATGTGGAAGATTGTGTGAAGAAAATGAAAAAGGGACTTATCGGCAGAAAATTAGGCATGACACAGATTTTTTCAGAAGATGGAGCGGCGGTTCCCGTAACGGTCATTGAAGTGGAGCCTTCCGTGGTCGTTCAGAAGAAAACCGTGGCGACCGATGGCTATGATGCCATTCAGCTGGGTTACGGCCGGATCAGACAGAAAAATGTTACAAAACCTCTTCAGGGCCACTTCAGGAAAGCCGATAAGGGTCTTTTCCGTATCCTCCGGGAAATAAGAACCGCTTCGGAAAGCTATGAACCGGGGCAGGAAATCAAGGTCGATGTTTTCCAGGCCGGCGATTATGTGGATGTTGTCGGGACGACAATCGGCAAGGGCTTCGCCGGCGTTGTCAAGCGGCATGGTTTCAGTGGTGGGAGGGCAACCCATGGATCTATGTTCCACAGGGCTCCCGGATCGATTGGTGCAAGCGCCGAACCATCACGGGTGTTTAAAGGAAAGAAGATGCCGGGACAAATGGGCAATGTCAGGAAAACCGTTCAGAATTTGATGGTTTTAGGAGTGAGGCCGGATAGGAATTTGATGTTTGTCAAAGGATCGGTTCCGGGCTGCAAAAATCGGATTGTTATCGTACAGCGATCCGTAAAACTGGGTCGTTAGTCAGGATTTGGAGTGGTAAAAATGCCGGTAACCGGGGTATATGATATTGAAAAGAATAAGGTATCAGAAATAGAGCTGAGTGATGCCGTCTTTGGCGCAGAGGTTAATGAGACTGCCATTTATGAGGTCGTGAAAATGCAGATGGCTTCTAAAAGGCGGGGGACCGCTTCGACGAAAGTAAGACATGAGGTCAGGGGTGGTGGCAAAAAACCGTGGCGTCAAAAGGGAACAGGCAGGGCAAGGGCCGGCACTAACAGATCTCCCCTCTGGCGAGGCGGTGGGATTATCTTTGGACCCCACCCCAGGGACTACTCCTATACGGTTCCGAAGAAGGTAAGAAAATTGGCCCTGGTTTCAGCTCTGAGTATGAAGGTTAAGGAAGAAAAGGTGTTGGTTCTCAGAGATTTTCCCATGGATGAGGTCAAGACAAAGAAATTCAAGGAAGTTGTGGATCGATTCGGCTGGAAAAAAGTGCTCCTTGTCGTGGATAGGGCTAATCCGGTTCTGGAAAAATCGTCCAGGAATCTCAGGGGCGTTAAAATGATGAGATCAGAAGGCATCAATGTATATGATCTGCTGAACCATGATCACGTGGTTATTTTAGAACCGTCTGTCAGGATGATTGAAGAGGCATTGTTATCATAATGGATATGTATCGGATTATAAAGAGATCGCTGATCACGGAAAAGAGTACCCTTGCGAAGGATGAAAACAACAAGTACGTCTTTGAAGTTGATCGCGGGGCGAACAAGATTCAGATCGGGATGGCAGTTGAAAAAGTCTTTAAAGTCAAAGTAGTGGATGTCCATGTCATGAATGTTCGCGGAAAGAAAAAGAGGGTTGGGAAGATTCTGGGTGAAAAGCGGTCCTGGAAGAAGGCGGTTGTTACTCTTGCCCCCGGCAGTAGAATTGAAATCTTTGAAGGCGTATAATCAGCATAAGGGAAAAGGATGACGTTGGATGGCTATCAGAAAATATAAACCTACATCACCGGGAAGAAGGTTTCAGACGTGTTCGGACTTTGAGGAGATTACCTCAGCGGTTCCTGAAAAGAGTCTTCTGTCTCCTCTGAAAAAGACGGGGGGGCGCAACAGTTATGGAAGGATTACGAGCCGGCATATTGGAGGGGGTCACAAGAGAAGGTACAGATTGGTTGATTTCAGACGAGATAAAACCGATATTCCTGCCAAAGTAGCCTCAATAGAATATGATCCGAACCGCACATCACGCATTGCACTGTTGAATTATGTTGATGGTGAGAAAAGGTACATCATTGCCCCTTTGAAATTGGGGGTGGGAGATGTTGTCATCAGTGGGGAAAAGGCGGATATCAAGCCGGGCAATACCATTCCCCTGAAAAACATCCCCTTGGGTTCCCTGTTGCATAACCTTGAGCTCAAGATAGGCCGGGGCGGGCAGCTCATCAGATCCGCCGGGTCTTATGGACAACTTATGGCCAAGGAAGAAGGGTATGCCCAGGTTCGTCTTCCCTCCGGGGAAGTGAGAAAGGTCTTGCTTGAATGTAAGGCAACTATCGGGCAGGTTGGCAATATTGATTATGAGAATTTAAGTATCGGCAAAGCCGGCAGGTCGAGATGGATGGGACGGCGTCCCAAGGTAAGGGGTGTGGCCATGAACCCGGTGGACCATCCCATGGGTGGGGGTGAAGGTAAGTCATCGGGAGGAAGGCATCCCTGCACCCCGTGGGGGATTCCGACCAAGGGTCATAAGACGCGGAAAAACAAGAATACCGATAAATATATTGTGAAGAGAAGGGGTTAAAAGGTGGCACGTTCAATTAAGAAGGGAGCTTATATTAATGAAAAGCTTTTGGAAAAGGTCAGGAAAGCTGAGGAAGCGGGAAGCAAGAGCGTTATTAAAACCTGGTCTCGCCGTTCCACCGTTACCCCTGAATTGATAGGGCAAACCTTTGCGGTACATAATGGGAAAAAGTTTATTCCGGTTTTTGTGACAGAGAACATGGTGGGACATAAACTCGGTGAATTTGCACCGACAAGGACTTTTTACAGTCATGCAGGTGATCGAAAATCAAAGCTGCGCAAATGATGAACAGGTAGCTGAGATAAGCGGTTTGGAGTTTTAATGATATGGAAGCAAAAGCGATAGCCAAATATATACGGGTTTCTCCTCAGAAGGCACGATTGGTTGTGGACCTGGTGAGGGGGAAAAAAGTTGAGGAAGCCAGAAGCATCCTTCAATATACAAGAAAGTATGCTGCCGGCATTGTCTCGAAGGTGTTAAAATCCGCTGTAGCAAACGCCAAACAGAATCCAAATATAGACGAGAGTGTCCTGTATGTGAAGGAGATTTTTGTGGATCAAGGACCCTCTCTGAAACGATGGAGGGCGAGGGCGCAGGGGAGAGCGGCAGCGATCAAGAAGAGAATGAGTCACATAACCGTTATCTTGGATGAAGAGTAATTTTTTGAGGAGGTGAAAGGTTGGGGCAGAAGGTTAACCCGATCGGCTTCAGAGTTGGTATTATCAAGACATGGCGATCACAATGGTTTGCGGAGAGGACTTACAGCAGATTGGTTCATGAGGATATTCATATCCGGAGATATCTCAAAAAGAAGCTTTATCATGCAGGTATTTCCAGGATAGAGATAGAGAGGGCTGCCAACAAAGCCAAGGTCAACATTTATGCAGCCCGGCCTGGAATCATCATCGGTAAGAAAGGTTCAGAAATTGAGAAACTGAAGAAGGATCTCGAAAAGGTCTCCAAGAGCGAGATCATTGTCAACATTCTTGAGGTACGCAAACCTGAGATTGATGCGCAGCTTGTTGCGGAGAATATTGCTCTTCAGCTTGAGCGGCGCGTTGCCTTCAGGAGGGCCATGAAGAAGTGTGTAACCTCCGCCTTGAAGTTTGGCGCCAAGGGAATCAGGGTAAGCTGTGCTGGTCGACTTGGCGGAGCAGAGATGGCGAGATCAGAATGGTATAGGGAGGGAAGAGTGCCTCTTCATACCATTCGGGCAGATATTGATTGGGGATTCACCGAGGCACATACAGCATATGGGTTGATCGGTGTAAAGGTATTGATCTTTCACGGTGAGATATTGCCGGGGAAGAAGGAAGCTTAAACGGTAATGTGAAGTCATTTTGATGTGGAAATGAAGGTTGTATAACCATGTTAATGCCAAAAAGAGTGAAGTACAGAAAAATGCAGCGAGGCCGCATGGGTGGTAAGGCCACAAGGGGTAGTAATGTTGCCTTTGGTGAGTATGGCCTTCAGGCGACGGAGTGCGGCTGGATTACAGCCAGACAGATAGAGGCTGCCCGGATTGCCATGACAAGACATGTAAAAAGGGGTGGAAAGATCTGGATCAGGATATTCCCTCACAAGTCAACCACCAAAAAACCGGCCGAAACCCGTATGGGCAAAGGAAAAGGCGCCCCTGAAGAATGGGTGGCGGTCGTAAAACCGGGGATGGTTCTCTATGAAATGGAAGGAGTTTCACCGGATGTCGCCCGTGAAGCTTTCAGACTGGCATCACATAAGCTTCCCATTGCAACGAAGTTTCTTACAAGGGGGATAGCTGGTGAAAACTAAAGAGGTTAAAGATCTTAGTACGGACGAATTGAAGCAGAAGGATAGAGATCTTGCCGAAGAACTTTTCCGGCTTCGGATACGTCACGCTTCGGGACAGTTGGACTCTCCTGCCATGATGAAGAATTTCAGAAAGGATATCGCTCGCATCAAAACGGTATTGAGGCAGAGGGAGGGACAATAGATATGAATCAACGTGGCAATAAAAGAACCATCAAGGGTGTCGTGGTTAGCAATAAAATGGACAAGACCGTCGTTGTTCGCGCAGAGAGACTGGTCAAGCACCCCGCATTTCATAAGTATTTGAGGAGATATGTGAGGTATAAGGCCCACGATGAGACCAACATCTGTAATATAGGGGATAAGGTCCTAATTGTCGAATCGCGGCCACTGAGCAAAGAAAAGCGCTGGCGGATGCGGGTGATCCTTGAGAAGGCAAAATAGTTACCGGTGGCCGGAAGATGTTCCGACAACTGAGTAAGAGGTGGGTGTTATTATGATACAGATGCAAACCATTTTAAATGTAGCAGATAATTCGGGTGCAAAGAAAGTTGCGTGCATTAAGGTGCTTGGTGGATCGAAAAGAAGGTACGCAAGCATAGGTGATGTTATTGTCGTATCTGTGAAAGAGGCCATACCTAACTCAAAGGTTAAAAAAGGCGATGTCATGAAGGCCGTCATCGTGCGTACCGCCAAGGAAGTCAGGAGACCCGACGGATCGTATTTGAAGTTTGACGACAATTCCGCCGTTCTGATCACAAACCAGCTGGAGCCCGTCGGGACCAGAATATTCGGACCGGTAGCCAGAGAACTCCGGGCCAAACAGTTTATGAAGATCATTTCTCTGGCGCCAGAAGTTTTATAATTGACAATGCTGAAGGTGATAAATCTGATTAGCGGGGAATAGGAGATGCAAGGAAAGCGACTGAAAAAGAGTGATATGGTGAAGGTAATTTCCGGGAAAGAAAAGGGCAAGACAGGAAAGATACTGCAAACCATCCGTGATAAGAACCAGGTCGTCGTTGAAAAGCTGAACATCGTGAAGAGGCACAAAAAGCCCGATGCGAAAGGTAAAGGCGGTATCCTGGAAAAAGAAGGACCCATTAATGCTTCCAATGTCATGTTCCTCTGCAGTAAATGTGATGTCGGTGTCAGGATAGGATACAAAATCCTCGAGGACGGCGGAAAGGTGCGGGTCTGCAAAAAGTGTCAAGAGATATTGGACTCATAGGTCGGGAATTATGGCAAGGTTAAAGGAATATTATTTAAAGGAAGTTGTCCCAGCGTTGATCAAGGAATTCGACTATAAGAACAGAATGGAGATTCCGAGAATCGAAAAGATTGTGGTCAACATGGGTCTTGGTGAAGCAATTCAGAATATCAAAATTCTGGACAGCGCCGTTGAAGAGCTCTCCATGATTGTGGGGCAAAGACCGGTCATCACGAAGGCAAAAAAATCCATTGCAACCTTCAAGCTCCGCCAGGGTATGTCCATTGGATGCTGCGTGACCCTCAGAAGCGAACGGATGTATGAGTTTTTCGACCGGCTTGTGAATGTTGCTCTGCCAAGGGTTAGAGATTTCAGGGGAATTTCACCGAAATCATTTGATGGCAGAGGAAATTTTTCCCTGGGGTTGAAGGAACAGATAATTTTCCCCGAGATAGATTACGACAAGATTGACAAAGTGAAGGGGATGAATATCTCGATCATCACATCGGCGAAAACGGATGATGAGGCAAGGCAGCTTCTCAAACTGATGGGATTACCTTTCAAAAACTGATGGGGAAGGCCTGGAAATTTACTGGAGGAAAGCGTGGCAAAGAAATCTCTAATCGCAAAGGCTAAAAAGAAGATGAAATTTTCGGTCAGAAATTATAACCGTTGTCCTCTGTGCGGGAGACCAAGAGCTTATTACAGAAAATTTGATATGTGTAGAATATGTCTGAGAAATCTTGCCCTTAAAGGGGAGATTCCCGGTCTGATGAAATCGAGTTGGTGAGAAGGATATTGGAGGAGTGACGTATGGGGATGACCGATCCTATTGCAGATATGCTGACAAGAATCCGTAATGCCAACAGGGTACGTTATAAAAGTGTTGATATCCTGTTGTCCCGGATTAATCTGAATATCGCGAAGGTTTTGAAAAAGGCTGGTTATATTAACGGGTATGATGTCAAGAAAGATGCGCGGGGATATCAGGTATTAAGAATATCTCTCAAATATTATGACGCGAAAAAGACCGTCATGACAGACATACAGAGAGTCAGTAAGCCCGGCAGGAGGGTTTACGTAAAGAGTGATATGATTCCCAAGGTATTAAATGGTTATGGTACTGTCATTCTTTCTACTTCCAAGGGGATCATGACGGACCAGGAGGCAAGAGATTCAAAGGTAGGCGGTGAGATCCTCTGTAATGTATGGTAGGCACGTGTGAGGAGATAAAGGGAATCGGGAGATTGGTTCATGTCAAGAATTGGTAAAAAACCCATTGAAATTCCTGACAAGGTCAGGATCAGCCAGGATAGCTCAACCGTCAAGGTTGAGGGTCCCAGAGGGGCACTGTCTGTGCAGATACCCCAGGGAGTTGAAGTCGTTGCGGATCATGGGACCGTTGAGGTGAGGCGGCTTTCAAACAGCAGGAAGGAAAGGTCCTATCACGGCCTCGTCAGAACACTTATTGCAAATATGTTGACGGGTGTCAGTGCCGGTTTTGAAAAAGGCCTCGAAATCTCCGGTGTCGGATACCGGGCAGAGAAAAACGGCGATGTTCTTCGATTGGTTCTGGGATATTCTGATCCTGTGGAATACAGAATTCCTGAAGGGATTGACGTCAGGGTCGATAAACAGGTGAATGTCATGGTCTCCGGCATTGATAAACAGCTCGTGGGAAGAGTCGCGGCTGAAATAAGGGACTTGAAAAAACCCGAGCCCTATAAAGGCAAGGGGATAAGGTATGCGGGTGAACAGATTAAACGAAAGGTCGGTAAATCCGTAGGGGCTTAATCAATTTAAGCGCCAGGTACAGCCATGGAAGAGGTAGAACATTGGCATCAAAAAAGATAGAAGAGATTAGAGCTAAACGAAAAAGAAGAGTGAGAGGTAAAATATCAGGAACCGAGTCAAAACCACGCCTTTCTGTGTTCAGGAGTGCGAAGCAAATATATGTACAGGCGATTGCGGATGATCTCGGGAAAACCCTGGCAGAGGCTTCAACCCTGAGTGAGGAAATAAAAGACGCCCTTGGGGGGTTGAAAAAACTTGACGCCGCGAGGGAAGTGGGAAAACTGGTTTCAAAAAGATTACAGGCCCTCGGTATTGAGCAAATTGTCTTTGACAGAGGGAAATATCTTTACCATGGGCGGGTCAGGGCACTGGCTGAAGCGGCGAGGGAATCGGGGCTGAAGTTTTAGGAAAAGAAAACATTATTAAACATAAGAGAGACATATGGAAGAGTTAGAACTTCTTGACAGGGTTATCACGATTAACCGTACCGCCAAGGTCGTTAAAGGCGGGCGGAGATTCAGATTCAGCGCGGTGGTCGTGGTAGGTGATGGGAATGGATCCGTGGGCGCAGGGTTGGGAAAGGCCCATGAGGTGCCTGAGGCAATCAGAAAGGGCATGGAAAAGGCCAAGAAAAACATGACACGGGTTGCCGTCTCAAACCGGACCATTCCATACGGAGTCATTGGACGATACGGGGCCGGGAAGGTTCTTTTGAAGCCTGCTTCAGAGGGAACGGGTCTCATTGCGGGCGGCGCCGTGAGGGCAGTCCTTGAAGTTGCCGGAATTCACAACATATTGACAAAATGTTTGGGTTCACACAATCCGCATAACCTTGTCAAGGCAACGATTGACGGGCTTTGTCAATTGAAAAATCCCTCGGATATTTTGATGATGAGGGGAAAAGAGATTTCTGAAGCTTAGTGTCGACATGGAGAGGAATATCGTGGAGAAGAAGCTGAAAGTAACGCTGGTAAAAAGTTATATCGGCAGACCACAGAAACAGCGGAATGTCCTTCGGGGGATGGGTCTTGAGAAATTAAACAGAACCGTCTTGCTGAAGGATACGCCAGAAATTCGTGGTATGGTCCAAAAGGTATGTCACCTGGTTTCTGTGGAGGAACTTGAGGGGAACGGAATATGAATTTAGGAACATTAAAGCCCCCAGTGGGTTCTAGAAAAAAGCGAAAACGGGTCGGCCGCGGAGACGGATCGGGCCATGGAGGGACGTCCTGTAAAGGACATAAAGGTCAGAATGCCCGTTCGGGGGGCAAGGTGAGATCCGGATTTGAAGGAGGGCAGATGCCCCTTTCAAGGCGACTTCCGAAGAGAGGCTTTCGCAATCCTTTCCGGAAGACCATTGTTACCATTAATGTCGATCAGTTGAAAAAGTTTCCCGAAGGCTCCGTGATTGATGAAGACGCTCTTGTTTTTGCCGGGGTTGTAAGGCACAGGAAAGATGGAATCAAGGTGCTGGGAAAAGGCAGCATTGATTATCCCGTTTCATTAAAGATGAACATGGTAAGCCGTGGCGCCAGAGAAAAAATTGAGGCGGCTGGTGGTTCAATCGTAGAGGTTGTCTGATTTGTTAGATGGCTTAAAAAATATACCCAAGATACCGGAGCTTCAAAAAAGAATCCTTTTTACGTTCGTTCTTTTGGCCGTTTACAGAATAGGGGCGCATGTTCCCACACCGGGGATTGATACGGCGGCTTTGGCGGCATTCTTCGAACAGGCAAAAGGATCGTTGCTTGGCTTTTTTGATATGTTTGCAGGCGGGGCGCTGTCGAACCTCTCTGTGTTTGCCCTGGGTATTATGCCCTATATCAGCGCATCCATTATTCTTCAGTTATTGACTGTCGCGATTCCCCACCTGGAAAGACTTTCTAAAGAAGGTGATGCGGGGCGAAGAAAAATTACCCAGTATACCCGGTATGGAACGGTCGTCTTAAGCCTGATCCAGGGTTTCGGTATTTCCGTCGGGCTTGAAAATATGGCGGGTCCTACGGGTGTCTCCATTGTCATGGATCCCGGATGGAGCTTTCGCATGATGACGGTGCTGACACTCACTGCGGGTACGGCATTCATCATGTGGCTTGGGGAGCAAATTACAGAAAAAGGTATCGGTAACGGTATATCCCTGATAATCTTTGCCGGTATTGTATGCAGGGGCCCGGCAGCGATCTATCAGACGTTCAGTCTGCTTTCCGCAGGGGAAATGGGTATATTCTTTATTGTTATTCTCATCGTGATGATGTTGGCAGTTGTCGGTGTTATCGTGTTTGTTGAGAGCGGGCAGAGGAGAATTCCTGTACAATATGCAAAACGGATTGTTGGAAGAAAGATGTATGGGGGGCAGTCGACCCATCTTCCCCTGAAGGTAAATACGGCGGGCGTTATCCCACCCATATTTGCATCTTCGATCATCATGTTTCCCGCAACGATTGCCAATTTCATAGATCATCCGTGGATGAAGGTTATTTCAGACGCCCTGATTCCCGGGAAGGTTGCTTATGAAGGGCTTTATGTCGTTTTCATTGTGTTTTTCTGCTATTTTTATACAGCGGTGACCTTTAATCCTGTGGATGTTTCCGACAATATGAAAAAATATGGCGGATATGTTCCCGGGATACGACCTGGTAAAAAAACGGCTGAGTATATTGATGATGTTTTGACAAAATTGACCTTCAGCGGCGCCGTATACGTTTCCGCTGTTTGCGTTCTGCCCAGTATATTGATCAGTTACTTTAATGTGCCCTTTTACTTTGGTGGGACAGCCTTATTGATCGTCGTCGGTGTCGCCCTCGATACGGCCGGTCAAATAGAAACCCATTTGTTAACGAGGCAATATGAGGGGTTCCTGAAGAAGGGACGCATTGCAAAAAGGCGTTGAAGAATGTAGAAAGGTCATCAATATGGTCATCCTGAGGCTTCCCGAAGAGATTGATAAAATCCGGGCGAGCAGCCATATTGTCGCTGAAATCCTGAGCATATTAAGGGAAAGGATCGCACCGGGTATAACGACTGCCGATCTGGACAGACTGTCTGAGGAACTTGCAAGAAAAAAGGGGGCGAAACCGGCATTCAAAGGATATAAGGGTTATCCGTATTCCCTCTGTATTTCCGTCAATTCGGAAGTTGTGCACGGGATGCCATCGGGCAGGGTTCTGATACCGGGTGATATTGTAAGTCTTGATTTTGGTGTGAATTATAAGGGTTATTACGGTGATGCGGCAATTACTGTGCCTGTTGGTCAGGTTTCCGGGGAGGCGATGAGGCTGATTGAAACGACGGAAAAGGGACTGTATCACGGCATCAAGGAAGCACGAACCGGGAATCGTCTGGGTGACATATCAGCAGCCATTCAACGCTCTGCAGAGGCGGCGGGATTTTCTGTGGTGAGAGATTTTGTCGGTCACGGGATCGGGAAGAATCTCCATGAAGAACCGCAAATACCGAATTTCGGTGTAAAGGGACGGGGCATCGAATTGAAAAACGGTATGGTTCTGGCCATTGAACCGATGGTCAATGAGGGTACATATAAGGTCAGGGTTTTAGATAATGGATGGACCGTTGTAACGCAGGACGGAAAATTGTCCGCCCATTTTGAACATTCCGTGGCCATCACTGAAAACGGTCCGGATATTCTCAGTGTGGTACATTGAAACTGGCGATAGTGAACCGGGTAGGCTGAGCCTGACGGAGGATCAGCGGGTTAGAATATTCGGCGGTTTGGCCGCTGACTGAAATGGGGTTTTATGGCGAAGGAAGAACCAATCGAAGTAGAAGGCCGGGTCATTGAACCATTACCCAATGCCATGTTTCGTGTCGAACTGGAGAATGGACACCGCGTTCTTGCTCATATCTCAGGGAAGATGCGAATGCATTTCATCAAGATATTACCGGGCGACAAGGTAACGGTTGAACTGTCGCCCTATGATCTGACTCGCGGAAGGATCATATACCGGACAAAGTAGAAAGGATATCGGCAACGGTCGGTCATCAGGCAGATCCGGGTTGAATTTCTGGAAGCTGAATGGCGCATATTATTTTAGGGGTGAAATCGTGAAAGTACGGTCTTCTGTAAAAAAGATTTGTGATAAATGTAAGATTGTCAAAAGGCGGGGTGTGTTGCGGATTATTTGTGAGAATCCGAAACATAAACAACGTCAGGGATAATAGGAAAGAATTTTTTTGATCGGGAGGTTATCAGGTGGCAAGAATTGCAGGTGTGGATTTACCCAAGAATAAGAGAATGGAGATTGCTTTAACCTATATATATGGAATAGGCAGAAGTAAGTCTCAGTATATTCTTGAGAAAGCTAATATCAATTTTGATAAGAAGACGGATGATCTTGCTGACTCCGAGATAACCGCCATCAGAAATATTATCGATAAAGAACATAAGGTCGAAGGAGATTTGAGACGGGAGGTGTCCATGGCCCTGAAACGGTTGATGGATATCGGAACCTATCGTGGATTGAGACATCGAAAAGGACTCCCCGTCAGAGGACAGAGAACAAGTACCAATGCGCGGACAAGGAAGGGCCCGAGACGGTCCATTGCCGGCAAAAGGAAATAATCCATCAAACTGGTATCCGGAGGATGCATGGCAAAACAGGTCAGGAAAACAGGAAAGAAAAAAGAAAAAAAGAATATACCGGAGGGGATTGCACACATTCAGTCGACCTTTAACAATACAATTATTACCATCACGGATCTCAGCGGCAATGTGGTTGCCTGGGCTTCAGCGGGAATGCAGGGTTTTAAGGGTTCGAGAAAGAGTACGCCTTTCGCAGCTCAGGTGGCGGCGGAAGATGCCGTCAAGAAGGCAAAAGAGCATGGGATGAGACGTGTTCAGGTATATGTGAAGGGTCCCGGTTCGGGTCGGGAATCCGCGTTGAGATCCCTACAGTTGGCTGGTATGACGATCAGTCTTATCAGAGATGTAACACCCATCCCTCATAATGGTTGTCGACCACCGAAGAGACGAAGGGTATAGAGGGATAAATACCAGTATATGTTAGTATATAGAATTTTAAACTTGAAATAAGGGGAGGTCCTTTTGGCAAGATATACAGAATCTTTTTGCAGGTTGTGTCGGCGGGAAGGCTTGAAACTGTTTTTAAAGGGCGATCGATGTTACACTGATAAGTGTGCCTTTGAAAGACGGGGGTATGCTCCGGGAGACCATGGTCAGGCTCGAAAAAAACACTCCGATTACGGGGTTCAGTTGCGGGAAAAGCAGAAACTTAAGAGGATGTATGGCCTTCTGGAAAGGCAATTCCGGGGTTATTTTGAGAAAGCAGACAGACAGAAGGGCATTACAGGGACCAATCTCCTGCTTTTTTTAGAGAGGCGTCTTGATAATATGGTCTTTCGCATGGGTTTTACCAATTCAAGGACTGAGGCAAGACAGCTCGTCAGGCATAATCATTTTTTGGTGGATGGAAAGACAGTCAATATCCCCTCCTACATGGTGAACATTGGCAGTGAAATCAGTCTGCGGGAAAAAAGCAGGAAAGTCGAGCGAATTTTGGATGCTATGGAAACAGTCGCCAGACGTGGTGTGCCGCAATGGTTGGAATTGGATAAGGATAATTTCAGAGGTGTTGTTAAAACACTGCCCTCTCGAGAAGAATTAACCATGCCAATCCAGGAACAGTTAGTCGTTGAGCTTTATTCGAAGTAACACGATAACAATTTATTTTATGCCCGAAGGGTGGGGAATTAGAACATGCAAAGGAGTTGGCACAGTTTGATACGACCGAAGCGAATCGAAGTTGATGAAAGCACCCACACGAGATTTTATGGTGAATTCACTTGTCAACCTTTGGAGAGAGGATTCGGCATTACCCTTGGTAATGCCCTCAGAAGGGTGCTGCTGTCGTCCATACAGGGAGCGGCCATCGTCTCTGTAGCTATTGATGGTGTTCTTGAAGAATATTCGACGGTTCCAGGCGTCAAGGAAGATGTGACCGATGTTGTCCTTAACCTGAAGGGTGTTCGTCTGAAACTTCATCAGGATGGCCCCAGAGTCGTCCATATAGATACATCAAAAGAGGGGCCTATCATGGCGGCGGACATTGTGACGGATGGAACGGTTGACATTCTCAATCCTGATCAATATATTGCGACTCTTTCAGGCGGCCATCGTTTGAATATGGAAATGGTTGTAAAGACAGGAAATGGGTATGTGCCTGCGAGAAAGGAACGTGCTCCGGACCAGCCTGAGGGCACAATCAACATGGATGCGGCTTTTTCTCCCATAAAAAAGGTCAATTATACAGTGACCCATGCAAGGGTTGGTCAGATTGCAGATTATGACCGGCTTGTCATGGAGGTGTGGACTGACGGGAGTGTTCTCCCCGAAGACGCCATTGCTTATGCGGCGAAGATATTGAAAGGCCAGCTGGATATATTTATCAACTTTGATGAGATCGACGAGGAAGTGCAGCACGAGGAGGTGGAGGAAAAGGAAAATATCAACGAAAACCTCCACCGGAATGTGGATGATCTGGAACTTTCCGTCAGGTCGGCCAATTGTCTGAAGAATGCCGGTATTAACCTTATAGGAGAACTCGTGCAGAAGACCGAGGCGGAGATGCTGAAGACAAAAAATTTTGGCAGGAAGTCTCTGAATGAAATTAAAGAGATTCTCGCAGAAATGGGTCTGGGTTTCGGTATGAAACTTGAGTTGCCGCCATGGAATAAGGAAGAGAATAAGGAAGGGGATCCTGTGAGCCCGTTGGAATAAGGGGAGCAATGATCAACTGGAAAGGAATACAATAAATGCGCCACGGTAAATCCGGAAAAAAACTTGGAAGAACGTCGAGCCACAGGATAGCCATGCTGAGAAATATGGTTACTTCCTTCTTAAAGCATGAGAAGGTAAAAACGACGGATGTGAAGGCGAAAGAGTTGAAAAAAGTCGCTGAAAAGATGGTTACTTTGGGAAAGAGGGGCGATCTTCATGCGAGGAGACAGGCAGCGGCCTTTGTGAGGGATAAAGAGATTGTTGCCAAACTTTTTGACGAGTTGTCGGTACGTTATCGCGAATGGAATGGCGGTTATACAAGAATCGTCAAAATGGGTTTTCGCGTCGGGGACAATGCACCCATGTCAACAATTGAACTCATACGGGAAGCAACCCAGGAACAACCAAAAAGAAAGGCTCAAGCGCAAAAGTAAAGAGGCAACCCACGCAGCTGAGAGCTTCTTTAATGCTGCACATTATCACACCTTTGATTAAGTAAAGAAACAGGGATGATTCATGATTCCTGTTTTTTTTGTCCCATTTTTCCTTGAATTTTTATGAAAAAAGATGTACGTCTCTTAAAAGTCATCAATTGCGGTTCTTTCTCAAGCAAGCTATGAGGAAAGGAGGGTTCGTCATGGCGGAAGAAAAAGTGGGTGAAGTAGTAAAATTCTTTGCAAAGCCGTGTGTTGCTGCAATCAAGATTACAAACGGTGAGTTACAAACGGGTGATTCGATAAAGGTCGTAGGGCATACAACGGAGCTGACAGACAGAATTGAATCCATGGAAATCGGCAATCAGAAAATCGAAAAGGCGGTTCCCGGAGACTATATTGGCATTAAGCTGTCTGATCGTGTTCGTCCCGGTGATGAGGTTTTTAAGGTTGTGCCGGAATGATTTGCTTCCGATAATATTGCAGAGGCCATGGGTCAGTCGCATGTGATAACGCCCAATGGCTTTTTTAGTCTTATGATGCAGGAGCCCTGCAACCTCCAGTCGCAAGGAGATTGCCACAGTTTAAAGGCTGTGTTAGGGTTCGCGGCGATCATGCTTGGAGGGGAGAGACAAGGTGGATATCAGAGTCTTGGGTTGCCATGGATCGCAGATGCCCGGTTGTAATACGACGAGCTTTTTATTAAACGGAAATGTCTTGATTGATGCGGGTACAATCACAACGCTGCTTTCTGTGGAGGAACAGTGTAATATCAGTCATATATTTGTAACCCACGCGCATCTCGACCACGTCAGGGATATTATGTTTCTGGCAGACAATATTGGTTATCTTCAACGAGAGCGTCCACTGGCGATCTACGGAACCCCCCATGTTATTGATGCACTGAGAACCCATCTTTTTAATGGTATTATCTGGCCGGACTTTTCGTCCCTTCCCAGTCCCGAGAAACCGGTTTTAAAATTTGAGACTATCGTCCCCGGCGAAAAAGTCAGATTGGGCGATCTTGACGTTACTGCGATCATGGTTCATCATGTCGTTGAAACGGTTGGTTATGCGATTGAATCGAAGGAAGGATCTGTTGTCTTTATAGGTGACACAGGGCCAACGGATGAAGTCTGGAATATTGCCGGCAGACTCAAGGATTTGAAAGCCGTGTTTATTGAAACGTCCCTTCCCGACAGCCTGAAGAATGTTGCGGATATTACGGGTCACCTTACACCTTCCACTCTGGAGCAGGAATTGAAAAAATTGAACACCCGCAATCCCGACATTTATCTTTATCATATGAAACTTCAGCATGAAAAATCAATTCAGACAGAGATTGCCCTGATTAAAAACAGAAATATCCATATTCTCCATGACGGCCAGATCATCCGTTTTTAAATTATCACAAAAATACCTGTAAGATCAGCGATGTATGAAATAAATGCAGGATCCCCTTGAATATCTCGATGGACTGAATAGCGCCAACATCCGTCTTGGCCTTGGTCCCGTATCCCGGCTTCTTGATCGCCTCAATAATCCTCATAAAACCTATGGATCGGTTTTAATCGGTGGAACCAACGGAAAAGGATCGATCGCGGCCATGGTGGCATCGGTCCTGGAAAAAGGCGGTATCAGGGTTGGTCTTTATACATCTCCTCACCTGACGGATATCCGGGAACGGATCAGAGTGAATGGCCGGATGATCACCCGGGAGGAAATGATATCATGCGTGGAGGCTGTGCGAAAAGAGATCCGTGAGGATATAACCTATTTTGAATGTCTCACCGCTGTGGCTTTTCTCCATTTCTGCCGGGTCCGTATCCATGTGGCCGTTTTAGAGGTCGGGATGGGGGGAAGACTTGATGCAACCAATGTGGTTAAACCGCTTGTGTCTGTTATATCGAATATTTCTCTTGACCACAGGACTCATCTCGGGAATTCTCTGGCGGCGATTGCCTGTGAGAAAGGCGGAATCATTAAAAACAATGGTGTGTGCATCACCGCCGCAAAACAGACGCAGATTGTCAATATTCTTGAAGATATCTGTATGCAGAGGGGGGCAACGTTATTCATGCTTGGAAGAGACATGAAAGTCCGCATGAACCGCGACGGTACCTTTAATTACAGGGGTATCCGGAAAGATTATAAAAATCTCATTTGTTCTCTGAAAGGAAGGCACCAGATCGAGAATGCCGCCCTTGCCATTGGCGCCGTGGAATCCATAAGGGAAAAAGGCTTTGAAATGGATGACGAAGCTGTTTGGGGGGGCATCCGGAGCACAAAATGGGAAGGACGGCTGGAGATTCTTCAACAGGAACCCATGGTTCTCATTGACGGCGCTCACAATCCGGCGGGGATTTCCACCCTTTGCCGGGCTCTGGAAACGGAATTTTCCTATAAGCGCCTCATCTTCATTTTTGGTGTCCTGAATGACAAGGATTATGGATCCATGTTGAAAAGAATCGCTCCCCTGACGGATCGACTGATCATTACAAGACCGCAAACGGAAAGGGCTACGCCGCCCGGAGAAATCGTATCCGTTGCGTTGCGATACAATCATCGAAACGTTGAGGTTATAGAAAATTCCCGCGATGCGCTGAACCGGGCTCTTTCGCTGGCTGATTTAAACGATCTCATTTGTGTGGCGGGTTCCCTGTATCTTGTGGGGGAAGTGAAAAGGGTATTTTAATCCATGCGTTCACCATTGCCGATCTCTCCTGTCTGCAGGAGAGGGAAAATCATTGCCGGTATTATCTTCCTCCTTTTGATGACTGTCCATAACGTAGCGGCTGCGGATGTCAGCCTCTCCAGGGGACCAGTGAACATCGATGCCGATAGCATCGCCTATGACAAGGAGAAAGACACCTTTCATGCAACAGGAGACGTCGTTATGACCTTTACCCAAGGTTTTCTGATGGCCGATTCCGTGATCATGAACCGGAAAACGAATGATGCTCTTGCAGAAGGGCATGTCATGGTCATGAGCGAAGATGACCTCCTGGAGGGAGATAAGGTAAGGTTTGATATTGAAACAAAGACAGGTGTTGCCTATGAGGGCAACATGTTTCTTGAGAAGAATCATTTCTATGTAAAAGGGTCAAAAATTATAAAAAAGGGAGCGGTGACGTATCGTGTTGATAATGCGACAGCGACAACCTGCGATGGAGATTCTCCGGACTGGCGGCTGAAGGGCAGTGAACTGAATGTGACCCTTGAGGGTTATGGAACCATGAAACATGGCAGATTTCTGGTTAAAGACACACCTATTTTTTACACACCCTATATGATTTTTCCTGCAAAGACAAAACGGCAATCAGGTTTTCTTTTTCCTCATCTGGGCTATTCCCAGAAGAAGTTAGGCATGGATATAGAGCTTCCCTTTTTCTGGGCAATATCAGAGGACACGGATGCGACATTTTATCAGCGCAACATGGAGAAGCGAGGCTTTAAGGAAGGCGTCGAATTCAGATACTTTATCAGTAAGGATACATTCGGCACTTTTTATGGCGACTATATGAACGACGCCGGACCGCCAGCCGATTCTGAGGATGCCGCCGGCAGAAACTGGCAGTCTTCCCAGAAGAGATGGTCCGTTTACCTGAACCATGAGACGACTTTCAGCCCGTCGTTTTTCTTAAGAACCGATATCCGGAAGGTTTCCGACGGCTGGTATTTCAAGGACTTTACATCGAATAATTACTATCGCGAGAATTATTCGATGACCGAAGCGGAGCGATTTAAAAAAGTTCCCTTCGTCGGTGATGAGTCTCTCGGCTCACTTGAGTCGACGGTCCGTCTGGTCAAGAATTGGCAGTTGTACAACCTGACGGCGCTCATCAGCGACACCAACAATTTCGCAAGTCTCTCAAATGATTCAACATTACAGAAATACCCGGAAATCACGATGAAGGCAATAAAGAGGCCCCTTTTCGGCACTCTGCTTAATGTTGAGTTTGATTCAATTTATGATTATTATTACAGAACGGTGGGGCAGAAGGGTCATCTTTTCGATATGCAACCCGTTTTCTCCATGCCCCTGAACCTGGGCGACTATCTTCAGTTGACGCCGCAGGTAGGCGTGAGGGGTACATACTGGAATAGAGAGGACTCGCTTGAGACAACGCAGAGCAAAAGCGGCGATCGTACGCTCTACACCACCGGTGCAACCGCTACGACTGAAATCCACAGGATATTCGAAGTGGGGGGGGAGAGGATTGAAAAGGTACGCCACGGCATCAGGCCGGAATTCACGTACGCGTATATTCCCTATGTCAATCAGGATAATATGCCGGATTATGCGGGCAAGATCTCTGAACAAAACACCGTCACATACGCGTTGACCAATTCGTTTCTGGCGAGGCTGAGGGAAAAAGGGGGCGGAAAAAGTTACCTTGAATTCCTGCGTTTCAAGGTGGCCCAGACGTTCGACATTAAAGAAGCGACACGGATTGAGATTACCCCGGGGGATAGAAAGCCATTCAGCGATATCACTACGGAGCTCGATATAAAGCCTTTGAAATATTTTTCGTTTTCCGCCCGTAACAGCTACAGCGTGTATATAAACGACTGGAACCAGGCCAATTATGATTTGAGTCTGAATGACTCGCGGGGAGATACGGCTACCATAGGATATCGCTACACCAAGTCGTCTCTTGAAGAAATCAACCTGAACCTTAAGGCCGCGGTAACGAAATCGATCGATGTTATTCACATTCTTAGAAGAAA
>JBAWYD010000003.1:0-47878 GCA_037143735.1 Deltaproteobacteria bacterium | reverse complement strand
AACAGGCCGTTCCGAGACCGCCACTCATATGGGGTGGAAATTCCCATCCAAACATAAGGATTTTCATGGATCCACAACCCTCCTCTCGACAAACAGCCCGATCAGTCTATTGAAAATTGTTAAAGAGGTTAGCTTCAGAAGATGATTGAGACTTTATTCCCGTGGTCGATCTTGATACGGGATAATGGCATAATCACCGTGTAAAGTAAACGAAAAAGCCCGTTCACACTTTTTCATTGAGAAGGGAATACAGCCTGATCAATCCCGCTGAGCTCCAGGCTTGGGCAATGCAGCCATTGGGTCGGTGCGGAGGATCTCCATCAAAAATTTCGGAGATGCAGCCGATACCGGCCACAGGTATATGCTGACGAATAAAAGAGCGCAGGTAATCGATCAGAAAGGTTCTCGCAGCAGCCCTGTCTTTAGCAACTCTCAGATATGCCTCGCCAAACTGTGCCAGAAGCCAGGGCCACACCGTACCCTGATGATAAGCCATATCTCGAGTAGAGCCGTCACCGCCGTACCGCCCTTCATACTTCCCGTCTTCAGGCGAAATGGTTCTCAGGCCGAAAGGGGTCAGGAGCTCTCGTCTGACCTTGTTGACCACGCCGGGCCACTGATCGGCATGCAGAGGTGAATAGGGAAGCGATACGGCCAGAATCTGGTTGGGCCGAACGGAACGGTCCAGAGAGCCATTACAATAGACATCCCCCAGATAATCGTCGTCCCCTATCCAGAACGTGTCGACAAATGATTTTTTAATTTCATGCGCCAGGTCATGAAAAAGAAATTCAGACTCATTAAACCGCCGGGCCAGTTCGCCGGCAAAACAGACGGCGTTAAACCACAGGGCATTGATCTCAACGGCGTATCCCCATCTCGGCGTGACAGGCTTCCCGTTTACCGTTGCATCCATCCAGGTGAGATGCGTTTTTTCATCACCCGCATGGAGCAGACCGTTTTTACCCATATGAATATTGAAAAGCGTTCCCTCCATATAGCGCCTGAGAATTCTTTTCAAAACGGGCCATATCTCATTTTTGATCACCTCGGCCTCGCCGGTGTACTTCAGCATCTGCTGAACGGCCCAGAAGTACAGAAGAGACGTATCCACCGTATTGTAGGCATTTTCCTCTACATGATCGGAGAAAAAGTTCGGAAGGAGTCCCTCCTTTTCGTGTTTGCCTATGGAGGCAAGGATAGCAATCCCCTCTTTTGGACGGCCGCTGCAGAAGGTGAGCCCCGGCAGGGAAACAAGGGTATCCCGGCCCCAATCGGTAAACCAGTGGTATCCTGCAATGATCGTCGGCCTGCCCGACGGCGTCTTGATCAGAAATTGCCGACCCGAAATGATCAGGTCACGAACGTGTATCCTGTCTTCCTCATGCTCGTAACCTTCTGCAATGTTTTCAACTTCCCGTATCTCATACGTCCGTCTTGCCGCTTCCGCTTCCCACTTCCTTTTCAGCTGTCCTTGACAGATCGAAAGAGACGCCGAGACGATAACCGTACTCCCGGTCTTTACGGGAATCTCAAAGATACCGGGCCTGAAGAGATCCTCCCGCCAGTCATATCCCCGTTCCCTTTCCATCTCATATTCAAAATGATTGTACCATACGGGGGAAGGGGAGAAGTGAGACTTGACATTGGTTTGAATACATATGGGAGGCATGCCGTCGTACGGTTCCATGACGAATCCGTTACGGATCCCGCGCGTTTCCACGCGGAGATTGGGGTTTTGCCTGGACAGTGCGTGGTATCCCCGGTATGCCATAAAAGGTTTCAGGATCAGGATGCCCGGAGCGGGACAACGCTCGACATCATATCTGACAAGAACGCAATCCTCTCCCTGCACCATCATGACGGCTTTATGAATACGGACATGATCCGTTTCATAAACAAACCGGGGACATTCATTTAACTGGAAGGACGTAAGAAAATGCCTCCCCTCCGGGACAAAGGCACCGGGGTACTGACAGCACGAAAGGCAGGATTCCTGACCCTTCACAACGACGGAGTCTTCAATCCGTGAAAGGAGGACGTGTCTTCCCCGGGGTTTGTCGAGATTCGCGACCAGCAGACCATGATATTTACGTGTGTTACAATTCAAAATGGTGCTGGATGCATATCCGCCCAGCCCGTTGGTTTCAAGCCACTCCAGATTCAACGCTTTCTCGGGATTCAGGCAGGATGACTCTTCGATCTTGACTCTCATCATGGCAGGTTGTACACCTCTACCCCCTGAGGCGGCCTGAAGGCAAACAGGCGATCGGAGAGACTGGTATTGGTCTTGATATCCGTGAATCGAATGCGGGTGACGTTGCCATACATGTCGGAAAAACGGCACTGTATCATCAAAAAGGTGTCTTTGTCGATGGTCAGAAAAAGCCTGTCGACACCCAAGCCCGATTCTTTCGGGATCAGGGTGACAAGATAATTGCCCTTTGCATCAACGGGGCCTTCCCCGGAAAAGCTAACGTTAAAATCATCATCCAGTTTTCCTATGCCTGAAAGGAGCTTGACCGTCAATTTCGATTTAAGAACATCCTCGGCATTCTGGACGTACGCGACCCTGTCTTCCGGAACGTAGAGCCACGCTTTTTCGGGATTGATGATCAGCTTCTTTACTTTCGGTTTTAAATAATGCCACAGCATTCTCTTCGGATTTTTTATATAAATTACCCCTTCTTCCTTCTCCGATTTCTTCAGGGCTTTAATGGTGATTTCCTGAACAAACCGCGCCTTCAAATCCCCCGTTTTTTCATACCTCTCCTGTATTTTTGTGACAACTTCCCTGAGAGACAAAAGCTCTGCCCGGGCCGCTGGAACAGGAAAAAACAGCAGGCATATCAAGATGCCTGCTGTGATTATCAGGGGAATCGGATAGATCCCGCATACGATTT
The DNA here is from genome assembly GCA_037143735.1 of Deltaproteobacteria bacterium. GTDB lineage: Bacteria > Desulfobacterota > Syntrophia > Syntrophales > UBA2185 > JAPLJQ01. The sequence goes on along the minus strand of JBAWYD010000003.1, from coordinate 44,975 downwards.
TTTTATGTTTTTTCATGACAAAAACAACTCGAAATGGCACATTTTTTTCCCGAAGTTCATAACCTGGCCGGAAGGGACCGATAAGTCATAGAAATTTAAGGGCGCTTTCTTATGTTGCCGTAATTATTACATTTATCGATTGCACAAACCTTATGCAATGAGGTATAAATATGAATCATTTGAAGACTTACAGTTGTTATCAACAGCCTTATCAACAACCTTTTCAACATGCCTGTGGATTTCAGTTCCAAGTGCCTGTATCAAGGAGAATATCCCCTTCCGATAACCTTTTCTTAATCTGTGACCTTAACTCTCCATCCAAAGGGATCTTCATTTTCACCATATTGAATCTGCAGAATTTCATTATATAATTTTTCAGTCAGGGCGCCAACTTTTCCTTCATTGATGACCGACGCCTTGCCCTTATAAAAAAACTGCCCGATGGGTGAAACGATGGCTGCCGTCCCCGATGCAAAAGCTTCTTTCAGACTGCCGTCGGCCTGAGCTGACAAAACGTCGTCTATGGATATGGGTCTCTCATTCACCGGAATGTCCCAGCTCCTGGCTAACTGAATGACCGAATCGCGTGTGACACCGGGAAGGATTGTCCCACCCAGGGGAGGCGTGATCAGTTCATCACCAATGACGAAAAAGACATTGCTCGTACCCACCTCTTCAACATATTTCATTTCAATGGCATCAAGCCACAACACCTGCGTATATCCCATTTCATTGGCTATTCTGCTCGCATAAAGACTTGCGGCATAATTGCCGGCCGCTTTACAATTTCCAGTTCCGCCACGCACCGATCGGACATACTCCTCGCTGACATACATCTTTGTCGGATTGAAACCCTCCGGATAATATGCCCCCACAGGCCCCACAACAATAAAAAAGAGGTACTCATTGGCGGGATGCACACCCAGAGCCTTCTCCGTTGCAATCAGGGTTGGACGGATATAGAGGGAAGTTCCTGTGCCCCGGGGAATCCAGTCTTTCTCCAAAAGAATCAGCCTTTTCAAAGCATCCATAAACATCCCCGCATCTATTGCCGCCATGCACATTCTTTCCGCGGAGACGTTCATGCGTTTGATGTTTTCATCAGGCCTGAAGAGAAATATTGCGTCGTTTTTACCCCTGTATGCCTTCATCCCTTCAAAAATTTCCTGCCCATAATGAAGACACATCGATGTGGGATCGAGGGATAAGGCCCGGTAGGGTTCTATCACAGCATCGTGCCACCCCCGGTCGACATGATATTTCGCGGTAAACATATGATCGGTAAATATCTTGCCGAATCCGAGCTTGGACTCATCAACAGGTTTCGACTTCATCTTCTCCGGTTCGATTTTTTCAATCCTGATCTCCATAAACTCATCCCCCTGAATTCATTAAACACCATTTTCTGTCATTCCCGTGAAAACGGGAATCCAGTCTTTTTGAACATTTACATTCTCTCTGGATTCCCGCCTACGCGGGAATGACGACTTTTGACGAGAGCGTCAGACTTGAACTTTTGAAAAACCGTGTCTCACGTCATTGCGAGACTTCTTAGCATTAAATCATTTTTCTATCAAGGTTTCTGTACTGGATGGCCTCCGATAAATCATTAATATTTGCCGTCCAGTCTCTGTTATTTCTGGAAGATCTCCATTAAGCGATGCAATAGAGCATCGACCGATGACGATATGCATCGGCAATGTTTTCAGTTACAGTTATGACAAGTAATTATTATGATTATTGTATTGTCTAAAATCATTTCAAAAGCTAACAGTTGTCGATCCTGCCGCATTGATCCATATTATTAGAGATAAACTTTTTCTATAAGCTTAATCGTCAACTCTTTATGAATTTATATGTCCATTTCTAAAGCTGAGTGATCCATAGTAAACGACATATAAAAGTAGACATCATGGAAGTTTGATGATGCAGAAGCTCTTGCTTTCACTGGGGCTTTTCAAAATATTCCAACTCTCGAAATCAAAAATAAAACATATATGTCTGATTATCAGGTCGTTAACTAAAGTACACTCATATATTGCAGGCAACCACGCGTTACACCGTGTTGGTACTACTGGCATATAAATTGCCCCATAACATGTAAACCACCACAGAGAAACAACGCAAAAAAATAAATCGGATCGAATATTTTCAAAATTCAGTTGGAGGTAGGGGCGTGGCAAAATTCATGTCTGCAGAAGAAGCGGTTAAGTTGATCAAAAATGGAGACACGGTTGCAACTTCTGGATTTGTTGGGATGGGCCATCCGGAAGAAATGTCAAAGGCGGTTGAAAAGAGTTTTTTAGAAACTGGAGAACCAAATAATTTAACGCTTACATTTGGCGCAAGCCAGAATGACGGGAAATCAAACTGGGGACTGAATCGCTGGGCAAAAGAAGGGCTGTTAAAGAAGGTCGTTTCAGGTCACTGGGCATTGCAGCCGGATATGATCAAGTTGGCTGTTGCTAACAAAATAGAGGCATACAATATCCCCCAGGGTGTAATTCTCCATGTATGGAGAGCCACTGCCGGCAAGAAGCCGGGGATCATTACACATATCGGCCTGAAAACATTTGTGGATCCCAGAGAAACCGGAGGAAAGCTAAACAGCATCAGCCATGAAGAGTATGTCCGCTTAATGGAAATAGATGGCAAGGAATACCTGTTTTATAAGGCCATCCCGATAAATGTTGCCATTATTCGCGGAACCACTGCAGACGAAAATGGCAACATATCCATTGAAAAAGAAGCTATTTGCCTGGAATTTGCCTTGCTGGCGTTGGCTGCCAAGGGGTCTGGGGGTAAAGTAATTGTGCAGGTGGAGAGGGTGGCGAAAGCGGGATCGCTTCATCCGATGATGGTAAAGATACCAAAAATAATTGTGGACGCGATCGTCGTTGCAAAGCCTGAGAACCACTGGCAGATTCCCATGGCAGAGCAGTACAATCCGAGCCTGTGCGGTGAAATAAGAGTTCCTCTAAATCAGGTTTCTGTATTGCCGATGAGCGAAAGAAAAGTAGTTTGCCGAAGGTGCGCTATGGAACTTGTGCCAAACGCAGTCGTTAATCTTGGAATCGGCATGCCGGAAGGTGTTGGTGTGGTTTCGGCTGAAGAGGGACTCACCGAATTCATGACAATGACGGTTGAACCGGGAGCAATTGGCGGCGTGCCTCTGGGCAAGCTCTATTTTGGAACGGCAGTGAATCCGGAAGCGTTGATTGACCATCCCCTTATGTTTGATTTTTATGATGGCGGCGGGCTCGATGTAGCTGTGTTAGGTATGGCGGAAATGGATCAGTACGGGAATGTGAACGTAAGTAAGTTCGGTCCGAGGATAGCAGGCGCGGGCGGTTTTATTAACATCTCACAGAGTGCAAAGAAAGTAGTGTTCTGTGGAACACTCACTGCCAGCGGCCTTGAGTTAGAGATCGGCGATGGAAAGCTGAAAATAGTAAAAGAAGGCAAGATAAAAAAATTAGTCAAAAAAGTGGAGCATATTACCTTCAGCGGTGAGTACGGGCAGACAAGCGGTCAAAAGATCGTTTATGTGACGGAACGTGCCGTTTTTGAACTGACACCTGAAGGAGTCATGCTGACGGAGGTTGCTCCCGGCGTAGATATTGAAAAAGATATATTCGCTCAAATGGAATACAAGCCTCTCGTTGCTCCTAACCTTAAAGTGATGGATGCACGAATTTTCCAGCATGAAACGCCCATGGGCATCAAAAGAGAGATATTACGAGACATTAACTGAATATTGGACCTGAACTTTCAAACCATAAGGATAAAGGTAACAGGAGGATAAAATGGCACTGAAAACGAGAGAAGACTATAAAAAATCATTAAAGGCAATGAGGCCGAATATTTACAAATTTGGGGAGTTGATTGAGGATGTTACGACTCATCCGGCGACAAAGAGGGCTGTCGAAAGCCATGCGCGGGCATTTGACGCATCACATGATCAGCAATATGCCCAGGATTTCACTACCAACTCCACTTTTACAAGCGGTGAAAGAATACACAGATGGACTTCCATGATGGAAACGCTGGAAGACATTATGGCTAATTCAAAACTGAAGAGGTGGATGTACCGCTTTACGGGAAGTTGCAGCGGCGGCGTGTGTGTCGGATGGAACGCCCAGAATGTAATGTGGAATATCACGGCGCTTATGGACAAGGAATACGGAACTAAATACCAGGAGCGTCTCAAAAAATGGATTATCTATTCTCAGCAAAATGGTCTCGTCGTGGCGGGCGCTCTTACAGACGCCAAAGGGGACCGCAGCCTGAGACCATCACAGCAGACCAATCCGGACAGCAATCTGCATATTACAGAAGTCCGTGAAGATGGAATCGTCATCAGCGGAATGAAAGCGATGATCTGCGGTGTGGCCGCCTCTAACGAGATATTTCTTTTACCGGGAGGCGGTTACAGGGAAGAGGATCAGGATTACGCCCTTTGCTGCGTTGTACCGAAGGATATAAAAGGTCTTACAATCGTGGAGGCGCGCAGGCCAAGCGATACCAGAGAAATGGAAGGCGGATTCGATATACCGGAGACGGGCATCACCCAGGCTTTTCTGTTTTTCAAAGACTGCTTTGTTCCCAATGACAGAGTTTTCATGTGCAAGGAATTCAAGTATTCCGGGAAAATTATAGAATATTTTACAGCCAACTACCGTGCTTGCATTGGCGCCTGCGTCGCCGGTCAGGGAGACGTCATGATTGGCGCTGCGGCGCTTATGGCGAGGACGAATGGATTGGCGGCGAGCACATTTGCCGGCAAGATGGTGGAAATGGCCGTTAATAATGAGACCACATACGCAATGGGAATTGGCGCGATGGCTTTAGGAAAAAAGGGGCCCGGCGGTATGTGGGTTTCAGATTCCCTGATCGCTCATGCCAATAAAGTCCATGTGGCGACTCTTCCTTATGAAACAAAGCGCCTCTGCCAGGACATCGGAGGCGGTGTCGTTGAAACAGGATGTTTCCCTTCAGCGCAGGACTTTAATGACAAAAAAATAGGAGCCATGGTTCAATCGGCTTTGAAAGCCTGCGATAAATTCAGCGCTGAATCAAGGGCTCGCGCAGCAAGGCTTTCAGAGTGGCTGACCCTTGGCGCAGGCGTTCCGGGATGTATGCACGGCGGCGGTTCACCCGATGGTGCAAAATTGGTTGTCAGATCTCTGACTCCCGTTGACCAGTTTGCTGATTATGCCAGAAAAATTGCCGGTATTACTGAAGAAATACCGGAGCCGGAAAAGAAGAAAAAATAATAAGGCTGGAGCGTATTGCCCCGCCCTCAGGGCGGGGCAGCCGACTAAGGAAAAAACGTACAAATTTCTGGAAAAAGATCTTTCAAGGCAGGCACAGTTAAGATTCTAATTTTTTTTGTCAGTAAAGAACCGAGATAAAGAATAGTTGCAGCAAAGAGGCATATAAAAATTTAATGAGGAGGAGAGTTATATGAGTGCAAAGGTAGCCGCAGGAGTTGATGTTGCAAAAGCCAAGAAGATGCTTACGTATCGTTGGGTTACTTATGGAATGTTCTTGTTAACGTATATTTTTGTATATTTCGACCGTGTTGCACCAGCGGTTGTTGCACCGGAGCTGATGAAGGAATTTGGTCTGTCGGCGACCACCCTCGGTATCTTGTCATCGATGTACTTTTATCCTTATGCGGCGATGCAATTCCCGTCGGGAGTCCTGGCCGATAAAATTGGCCCCAGACTTTCAATGAGTTCCTTTTTCATCATAGCGGCAATCGGCACGGCGCTCTTTGGTTTGGCGACAACCTTCGGTTGGTGCATATTAGGCCGCTTTTTAATGGGTGTGGGCGTTGCGGTTGTATGGATGCCGTGTATGAAGATCCTGTATAACTGGTTCCGGCCGAATGAATTAGCGACGCTTACCGGTGTGATGCTCACCTGGGGCAATGTCGGCGCCATACTCGCATCCGCGCCGCTTGCGTTTCTGGTGGGTATCGTTGGATGGCGGAATTCATTCTTATGGTTAGGCGCTTTTATGGTCATCATATCTATTGTCGACTACATAATCGTCCGAAATAAACCGGGCGACATGGGTTATCCTACAGTTTCGGAGATTGACGGCATTGATTACTACCCGGCACAGACTGCAGATCAGAAGAAGACCTTTAAGGATAATTTCTTTAAGCTCTTAAAGATGAAGAACTATTGGTTAATATCACTCTACGCTTTTGTTATTTACGGTACGGTCATGGGATTCCAGGGGCTCTGGTTCATTCCCTATGCGCAGCAGATAGTCGGCTTGCCTAAGCAACAGGCGGCCAACATGCTCATGTTCTGGCCTATCGGGATGGCGTTAGGGTGTTTTGCGGCCGGTTGGTGTTCCGACCGTATTCTGAAATCCCGCAGGAAGACTTCCCTGTACGGCATGATTATCTACGTTTTGACCTGGATTCCGTTAGCTTTCTTCGCCGGATCGATCCCCCCTAACATGTTTTATCCATTGTTATTTGCCATGGGCTTTTTCTGCGGAGCATATGTGCCCAATTACGCACACATAGCCGATGGCCAGCCGGTCAGTTTCATGGCGACATCCAACGGGATGCTGAATATATGGTACTTTATAGGCGGGGCTTTATATCAGGCATTGATGGGCGTGGTGCTCGATCTCTACGGGAAGGTTGACGGTAAATTTCCTGTGGCAGCCTTTCAGGCCACCTTCTTGTTCTGTATGGTATCACTCATTGTCGGTGCAGTGGCGATGTATTTCACAACCGATTCGAAACCAATCATAACCAAGAAAGCGGCTTAAGATCCGGATTCTTAATGATCCGTATTGGGGGTATGGTAAATAGTTACATCCGGGTATTTGTTGATTGTAGAAATGCCATACCCCCTATAACAACAATGTCTTTTATTTCATGAAGCGTGAATGTTAACGAATCTGAAACGGCTGGTATCCTTGCAACAAAACACTTAATCATTACATAACCGGGAGTAAGAATTATTATGGAAATTGTTGTATGTGTCAAACAGGTACCTGATACAACAGAAGTAAAAATCGATCCTGATACCAATACGTTGATTCGGGAAGGGGTGCCGAGCATTGTCAATCCTTTTGATAAATATGCTCTCGAAATGGCACTACAGCTTAAAGATAAACACGGAGGAAGGATTACTGCATTAAGCATGGGACCGCCGCAGGCAGCGGATGCGCTGAAGGAATGTATTGCCATGGGCGCCGATCAGGCCATTTTATTAAGTGATAGAGCGTTTGCGGGTGGGGATACCCTGGCTACATCCTATACATTATCTGCGGCAGTGCGCAAAATGGGCAACGTCGATTTAATCATTTGCGGTAAACAGGCGATTGACGGGGATACGGCCCAGGTTGGACCGGAAATGGCGGAACATCTTGGTATTGGCCAGATTACTTATGTCAGCAAAATTGAAGTTGACGGTGAAAGGGTCATCGCCGACCGTGAACAGGATGAGGGATATGATGTAATAGAAGCCAAACTGCCGTTGGTGGTGACTATCATCAAACTGGCCACCGACCCCCGCCTTCCCACGGTAAAAGGTACGGCGAAAGCCTACCGTAGTGAGATCCCCGTATGGACCGCTGCCGACCTTGACATTGATGCTATGGACGTAGGCCTTAATGGTTCAGCTACTCAGGTTCGGCGAATATTTACCCCGCAGCAGCGCGGTCAAGGTGAAATCATTCAGGGCGATAGCAAAGACGCTGTTGATTTGCTTGTCGATAAGTTGATGCAGGCCAAGATAATATAGGCGAGGAGGAAGCAGTAAATATGTCTGTGAAGATTATATCGGAAGAATGCATTGGTTGTGAAATGTGCATTGAGAGTTGTCCGTACGGTGCAATTGTTATGAAAGATAACAAGGCCGTTATTACTGATGATTGTACATCATGCGGCGCTTGTGAAAGCAGTTGTAACGTTTCTGCCATCGTCGTGGAGCGGGAGAAAGCGGAAGAGCCGGAAGATATCAGCTCCTACAAAGGGGTATGGGTATTTATCGAACATCGGGATGGACGTATTCGCAACGTATCGCTGGAACTTCTGGGCGAGGGAAGAAAACTCGCTGAAGAGCTTGGCGAGGAAGTGTCTGCCGTTCTCATTGGTGATAAAGTAGCGGAAATGAGCAAAGATCTGTTTGCCAGCGGCGCCGACAACGTATATTTGGCGGAAGGTACTGCTTTTAAAAACTATACTACGGATGCCTATACGATTGTCTTTACGCACTTGATTAAAAAGTATCTTCCTTCTGTCATATTATTGGGTGCAACCAACGATGGCCGCGATTTAGGCCCTCGCATAGCCGCCAGGGTGAAGACGGGATTAACCGCCGACTGCACGAGTCTTGCCATAGATATGGAAACCCGGTTGGTAGCGTGGACAAGGCCTGCTTTTGGCGGCAATATTATGGCAACTATTTTTTGTCCAAACCACCGTCCGCAAATGGGTACAGTAAGGCCCAAGGTCTTTAAGAAGCCTGAACCGGACTACAGCCGTACAGGTAAAATAATCAGAGAGGAATTGGCGATCAATGAGGAAGACATTCGAACAAAACTGATCGATGTTGTTAAGGTTTGTTCTTTCTCATGCAATTTGGAAGACGCCGAGATTATCGTATCCGGCGGACGGGGGCTTGGAAAGCCGGAAGGATTCCGGATCGTTGAGGAACTGGCACAAGTATTAAAGGGTACGGTCGGATCGTCTCGGGCGGCGGTTGACGCCGGGTGGAAGCCTTATCCGCACCAAGTCGGTCAAACAGGAAAAACGGTAGCACCCAAAATCTATATCGCTTGCGGCATATCCGGCGCTATTCAGCATTTAGCGGGTATGCAAACATCTGATGTCATCATTGCAATCAATACAGATCCTGATGCGCCTATCTTTAAAGTAGCAACCTACGGAATAGTCGGCGATGTGTACGAGGTGGTGCCGGCTTTGACTGCCAGGTTAAGGGAAGTTTTGCAATAAGAAGTGCAATCGTCGTCCTTAAGGCGGCGAGACATTAATGATAAAAAAACTGTTAATAGGAGTGTGATGTATGAATTTCACTATGACACCGGAAAATGAAGGCATCCGCAAAATGGTGCGGGAATATGTCGAGAAGAAATTAGCTACAACTATTGTAGAGCGTGACGAAAAAGAGCTATTTGACCGAGGGATATTTGATGAAATGGGAAAATTGGGCCTGATGGGTTTGCCGTTTCCTGAAAAGTATGGTGGAGGCGATATGGATTTCATCGCTTATGCCATTGCGGTTGAGGAAATCTCCCGTGTGGACGCATCGACTTCTATCGGTATGTCGGTGCACACTTCCCTGTGTTCCTGGCCGATCTTTAAATACGGTACGGAAGAGCAAAAACAAAAATACCTGGTACCGTTGGCACAAGGCACAAAGGTGGGAGCATTTGGTCTCACAGAACCCAATGCCGGCACAGACGTAGGCAATGCATCGACAACTGCGGTCAGAGACGGCGATTTCTATATCCTGAATGGAACCAAGGTTTTCAACACGAACGGTGGGGAGGCGGAAGTCGAACTCATTTTTGCCAAAACAAATAAAGAGGCCGGCCTTAAGGGGATGAGCGCATTAATTCTCGAGAAGGGTTCGCCCGGCTTGAGCTTCGGTAAAAAAGAAATCAAAATGGGCATTCGTGCATCGGTGCAGCGTGAAGTCATTATGGTAAATGCCCGTACTCCTGCCGAAAACCTCCTGGGTAAAGAAGGCGATGGATTTAAAATTGCCATGACTGCTTTGGATGGCGGCCGCATCGGTATCGCCGCTCAAGCGGTCGGGATCGCTCAGGGCGCCCTGGATGCCGCTATGAAATATGCCAAAGAACGTATTCAGTTCGGCAAACCCATCGCGAGCCAGCAGGCTATCAGCTTTATGCTTGCCAACATGGCTACAAAAATTGAAGCCGCCCGTCTTTTAACCTTGAAAGCTGCTTATAACAAGTCGAATAATCTGCCTTATGCAAAGGAAGCGGCCATGGCCAAGCTGTTTGCTTCTGATACCGCTATGTCCGTTACGACCGATGCCGTCCAGGTATTTGGCGGCTACGGTTATAGCCGCGAATATCCGGTGGAGCGCCTGATGCGGGACGCGAAGATTACCCAAATCTATGAAGGCACGAGTGAGGCAATGCGCATGGTTATCGCCGGCAGTATTCTAAGGTGATCATTGCCGGGCAAGCTTTAGGATTCTTAAAGAAAGGCGGTAGCAACAGGTCAGTCAGTGGGGCGTTTACATGAATGGCCAGCGGGGTCATTCATGTTGTCCCTGGTTTGGTGGCTTGTGTGGTTCACCATTGTAGGATGGAGACAGGTTATATTTCTTTAGTTTGCGCACTACGGTGGATTGATTGATTTTCATTGATTTTGCGATTTCTCTCGTACTCCGGTGATTCAGGAGTGCCTGTTTAAGCAATTGTTTTTCAGTATGCTCAATTGCCGTTTTAAATCCAACATCATCGATAATGTTCATCGTTTCAGGAATATTCTGACTTTTAATTTGAATTGGCACATGTTTCATGTTGACTTCATCCTCCTCGGTCATGATAACCAACCGCTCTATTACATTCTCCAATTCACGTACGTTGCCAGGCCAGGAGTAGAGCATGAAATTATCAAGAACCTCTGAAGCAATGCGCTTGTTGCGTTGATGTTTTTTGTTCATCTTTTCCAGAAAGTGCATAACAAAGATAGGGATGTCTTCTTTGCGTTCACGCAATGGGGGAATTTCAATTGAAACAACGTTAAGGCGATAATAAAGGTCATCACGAAAAGAACCGTTATTTACCATTTCTTCAAGATTCTTGTTTGTCGCAGCAATGATGCGCACATCAACAGGGGTGGTCTTCAGGCCGCCAATCCGCATGATCTCACGGTCCTGTAAAGCTCTTAAAAGCTTGCCCTGGAGGTTATATGGAATATCCCCAATTTCGTCTAAAAACAGGGTTCCTTTGTCGGCGAGTTCAAACATGCCGGGTTTCCCCTGTTTTCTTGCGCCGGTAAAGGCGCCGAAGTTGTACCCGAAAAGTTCAGATTCAAGCAGATTTTCAGGAATCGCTCCGCAGTTCACTTTGATGAGAGGCCCCTTTGAACGCTGGCTTTGCTTGTGAATAGCATTCGCAATCACTTCCTTGCCGACACCAGACTCGCCGGTGATTAAAACAAACACATCAAAACTGGCGACACGCGCTACCATTTCCATTACACGTATCGTTAAAGGGCTCCGAGCTATCAAGCCGTGGTTACTGGTAAATTGGTTAAGCCGCATCTGCTCAATTTCGGCGACATATAATTCATTCAACAGCTGGGTTTTGTCCAATAATTCTTTTAAATAAAGTATTTCCGTTATATCTCTGATATTGGCAACCACTCGTTTGATTTCTCCGTTTTCGTTCCATACAGGTATGGCGGTTGCCATTATTTTCTGACCGACCTTCTCCCCTTTAGTCATCTCCAGCATTATGGTAACCGGTTTTTCCGCCCTTATTGCTGCCATTACAGAAGATTCCGTATAGAACTTCTCATTTACGAGATCCTGAGCGCATTTCCCTAACATGAATTCTCGGTGAAGTCCGCAAATTCGCTCCCATCCGCTGTTAACCTTCAAGATGATCCCCTGCCCGTCGGTTATGAAAATACCATCATGACATGAGTCAATAATATTTTCCAACTCACAACCGCATGGAGATGAAGAGTCATAAAATCTGCAAATGTCAACCGGGTTGCGTTTACTCATTTTTATTGTTTTGACGGTAAGCTTTCGCACTGCTATTATCCTTTAGAATCGATCTTTATTGAAGCTAAGTTTGCAATCATGGTAGGACGCATCTTCTTAACATCAAATCATCTTTCTATCAAGATTTCTATATTGAATGGCCTCCGCAACGTGACTGGATCGGATGGCTTCTTCTTCATCCAGATCGGCTATGGTTCGTGCGATCTTGAGAATCTTTGTGTATGCACGGGCGCTGAGACCGAGCCGGTCTATGGCCATCTCGATGAGCTTCTGGGAATCGTCATCGATGATGCAATACGCCTTGATCTGTTTATCGGACATGCGGGCATTAAACCGGATGTTGTTATCCTGAAGAAATCTCCTGTCCTGCATCCCTCTCGCCCTGTTGACCCGCTCTGCAATATCCCGGGACGATTCACCTGCCGATTTGCCTGTAAGGTCGCGATATTTCACGGACGGCACTTCTATATGAATATCGATTCTGTCCATGAGGGGCCCCGAAATTCTTGATTGATACTGCCGTATCTGTTGCGGGGAACACCGGCAGGATCTTTTCGTATCGCCGTAATAGCCGCATGGACAGGGATTCATTGCCGCTACAAGCATAAATTCCGAGGGATAGGCAGCCGTAACGGAAGACCGTGTGATCGTCACCGATCCGTCCTCAAGGGGTTGCCGCAAGGATTCAAGGACATTTCTTCTGAACTCGGGAAGTTCATCTAAAAACAAAACCCCGTGGTGGGCAAGGCTGATTTCGCCCGGTTTGGGCATGTGTCCTCCTCCCACGAGTCCTGCGGCTGAAATGGTATGATGAGGCGCCCGAAAGGGCCTTGTTCCCAGCAGGATATCCTTTTTTTCGTGAATACCGGCGACGGAAAATATCTTTGTCGTTTCAATCGCTTCTTCAAAAGACAGTTTCGGAAGAATTGTGGGAAGCCTCTGGGCAAGCATGGTCTTCCCCGACCCGGGAGGACCGATCATGATGATATTATGTCCGCCCGCCGCTGCAACCTCCAGGGCTCTCTTTGCCTGCTCCTGTCCCCGTATCTCACCAAAATCATGCGGATAATGGAGGCTCCGTTCAAATACATCCCTGACGTCGAGTTTGAACGGCTCTATTTTTCTGTTTCCGTTAAAAAACTCCACGACATCGGACAGCCTGTCAACGGGTATGACGTCGGTGGATTCCACCACCGCCCCTTCGGCGGCGTTCTCACTCGCCAGGATGATTCCCCTTTTGCCCGCCTTTCTTGCCAGAAACGCCGAGGAGAGGACGCCATGAACGCCCTTGATACTGCCGTCTAAAGACAATTCCCCGACCAGGATGTAATCCTGAAGGGTTTCGGACCTGATACAGCCTTCCGCCGCCAGGATGCCCACGGCGATAGGCAAATCAAAACCCGTTCCTTCTTTTTTGATATCAGCGGGGGCAAGGTTTACGGTGACGTGATTTTTCGGAAATCCGTAGCCGGAATTTTTTATGGCCGCCTTGATGCGATCTTTGCTCTCCCTGACGGCAACATCGGGAAGTCCCACCGTCGAGAATTGAGGGAGACCGGGGGAAACATCGACCTCTACATCAACGGGATACGATTCTATACCGATGACGGTACTGCTTGCGACCTTTACAATCAATCTTCGCCCCCTGCAGATCTCTCCTCATCGAGGGATGGAAGAGAGGAACAACCTGTTATCAAGGTGGATCTTTACGAAATTTTCAAAACGCTACATAGCGGTCAACGTTATCCGATTACTGAAACGTCATCGATATGAATAGCGAAAAGTATTATAGAATCAGAACCTTTATATCAAGATAAATCTTTTTAAAAAATATATTTTTAACCTTCTTGACTGGGGGGATGGGCTATGATAATTTCCCTGCATCAGAGTATACCTCATAGTAGGGACAAGCGCATATATGTCAACATTATCCCACCTTGATGATAAAGGCAAAGCACGGATGGTCGATGTTACGGTAAAAGAACCATCCGTACGGGAAGCCCTCGCCCGGGGAAAGGTCGTGATGCACCGGGACACTCTCGCTCTCGTTACAGGAGGGAAAATATCCAAGGGAGATGTTTTCGGTGTTGCAAGGATTGCAGGAATCATGGCAGCAAAAAAAACAAGCGACATGATTCCCATGTGTCATCCCCTTGAGTTGACAGGCATTGACATTCATTTCAGGACAAACGATGAATCGGGGGAGATTATCATTGAAGCCGTCGTAAAAACAGTGGGAAGAACCGGCGTGGAAATGGAAGCGATGACGGCTGTCAGTGTAGCGGCCCTGACGATTTATGATATGTGCAAATCCGCCGATAAAAATATCACCCTGTCAGACATTAAATTGATCTCCAAACGCGGCGGCAAGAGCGGCGCTTTCACCAGGGAAGAATAAAACAACCAATCGTGTATATGTATCGAAAAACCTTCAAAATAAAAAAGGCGTTTCTCGTTGCCTTTTTCGTTGATGTGGTCCTTTTATGCCTCCTCCTGCTCCTGTCTCTTTTTTTCAAAGGTTCCTCCCTTGAAAGGCTTGTTCTTGCCGTGATTTTCATAACCGCCCTCCTTGTTTTTCTTGAATCTTTATCCCGGAAGGTTTTAACGGGTGATCAGGGCATTCTCATAAGAAAATTTCTCAGGGATAAGAAACTTCTCTGGGAAGATATTACCCAGGTGGGAACGGTTGTTATGCGGAATCGGGTGTACCTTCTGTTGACTACCACGAAGGGGTTCCAGATCCTGACCAATGCCTACGGTGAATTTCCCGGACTTCTCCGGGAGATCGCCGATCATGTAGAGAGGGAAAGAACCGACGACGAGGTCCGGAACCAGATTGAACATCCTGTCAAAAAAATATCCGATATCATCTCGACATGGTTTGCAGCGGCGGTTCTCGTTGCCATTATAGTCTTCAAAATCATAACTTCGTAAAACGATTTATTACATTTTACACAAGAAAGGAACCAGGTCTATTATGAATCCCAGGAAGCTTGGAATAGTTGGAGAGAAAGACATTCAAGTGTTACTTCCTTCTTCTGTGGAAGACATAATCGAAAAAAAACTCGAAGATATTGCCACCATCCTGTGCGCTGCCGTGAAAGAGAAAAGCAGGCTCCATGAAGAAGTGATGGCCATGGTTGAAAGGAGTCTTTTCAGGATCGCCCTGAAGCGTTCCAACAATGTGAAAAGCTCCGCAGCTACATATCTTGGGATCAATAGAAATACCTTCCAGAATAAATTGGTCAAAATGAGTATTCAGTGTGAAGCATCCCGGCAAGGGAAATAGTAAGGAAATGAAGTGATAAAAGAAAATACAACCGGATTATCCGAAAATATCAGGCAACTCATGGCCAAAGGCGTGAGGATTCACAACCCCCTTTCTATTGAAATAGGAAATGAGGTTGATCCCGACAGGATTTCCGGTGAGGATGTTATCATCCATTCAGGAACCAGGATATATGGTAAAAAAACATTGATTTCCAAAGGGTCAAGATTGGGCCAGGAATCACCGGTTACTGTCGTTGATTGCCAGCTCGGACCCCGTGTGGAATTGAAGGGCGGCTTTTTTAAATCCTCCGTCTTCCTTGAAGGATCCAGTCTGTCAAGCGGCGCCCTTGTCCGGGAAGGATGCATCCTGGAAGAACAAGCGAACGCGGCTCATACAGTCGGATTGAAGCAAACCCTCCTTTTCCCCTTTGTCACCCTGGGCAGCCTGATTAATTTTTGCGACTGTTTTATGGCGGGAGGCACAAGCAGAAAAGATCACAGTGAAGTTGGCAGCTCCTATATCCATTTCAACTATACCCCGAATCAGGATAAGGCAACGCCATCTCTCGTCGGTGATGTGCCCGGAGGAGTGATGCTCAACCAGTCTCCCATTTTTTTGGGAGGTCAGGGGGGGCTCGTCGGCCCCGTCAGAATCGGGTATGGAACAGTCATCGCGGCCGGAACGGTTTATCGCAAAGATTGTCCGGAAGGCGGCAAACTGTTAATCGAAAAAAACGATGCGGCAAGAGACAAGACCTTTCATACGGGCTTTTACGGGGACGTCACCCGACGGGTCTATAACAACATCTCCTATCTTGCCAATCTTCTGGCTCTCAGAGAATGGTATATTCACATCCGGCAGCCTTTTTTCCGGCTTCAGGATATGGGAGAAGGATTGTACATGGGAATGATGGACGCCCTCGAAAGCATGATCGGGGAAAGAATAAACCGCTTTCGGGCCCTTTCCGAAAAAATGGAAGCGTCCATAGCCCAGGGAGAAAAAATACGATATAAAAAGACCGTCCTCAAACAGGAAAAGGAATTTCTTGAAAACTGGCCGGGAATTGAAACCTGCTTCAAAAGCGGGCATGAAACAAGGATCGATCAAAAAAACCGCGATGATTTCACAGGAATAATTCACCATAACATCAACAGGGGCGAGAAGAACTATCTGCAGGTCATTAAAAGTCTGGACAAAGGGGAATCAATCATCGGAACACAATGGTTACAGAACATTGTTGACGGCATCACTGGCTCTTCTCTGAGCCATTTGCCATCCTTCAGGTTTTAATGAAGAAAAGGCGCCACAGGAAAAAAATGTTTGCTGAGTTCCGAACATATTTCGTCAACACGATACATTTTCTGAAAAAATGGAAGATCTATGCAGGGATCGATGTCCGTAAAGCCCCTGCCTGTTCCGTGATTCTTTTTCCCTTTCAGCCCGATGTGCTTTTCTGTGGTTTTGCCGGTGTTATTGCCGTCAAGAGGGACAGTGCGCCGGCCGCGTTCGATCCTGTTCATCAACTGATCCGGCGGTTTCAGGCAGTGAGACAGAAAAACATCGCGCGATTGCTCACCGGCACGATCTCTTCCCGTCACTATCTGGATGGCGCGAAGGGCTTGGAAGAAATGGGGGAAACCGTCCTCCGTCTCAAGGAAGACATCCCCTTTCAGCAGATCTTTTTCGATGCGGGAAAAGCGGCGGAACTCTCCGATCTTTCGGCAGACATGAAGGGTTTTTTTTCGGAGGAAGAAAAACTCCTTGAAGAAAATGCCGGCAGTTTCTCCACAGTCGATATGGAAACCATCAACAGCAGGCACATCCTCATAAAGGACATCATCTGGAGCATCGAGAAAGATATTCTCGAAAATGTCGGAAAAATCATGCAGCTTTCGGGTTTGGATCAAACCGATAGCATCACAACTGAAACACTGAAAAAATACAAAAAACTCAATTTTCTCCTGAACAACATAGACCGGCTCGAAGTCCGGGGAAGAGATTCCGCCGGGATTCAGATATCCTTTACCATGCATGACGACGTGGCTCTCGAATCAACCATGAAAATCCTTCAGGAGAAAGGTCTGTATGATGAATTTCAGAAGAGAGTCCGTCCCGGAGATCTGATCAACGGCTCCATTCTTTTTGCATCATCGCCCCGCGACGGAAAACATACCCTGTCTTTCGTGTATAAAATATCTTCCATCATCGGCGAACTGGGTCAGAATGTAAGGGCGCTGAGGAAGGACATTGCCGGGGATGGCGTCTTTCGGGAATTTTCCAGGGTCGAGACAGTTTCCCAGATATCCATAGGCCATACGCGCTGGGCTTCTGTCGGCTCCATTACTGATGAAAACAGCCATCCCGTCAACAATTATACAGTAAGCGGGAACACGATGAAAAACTATCCCCATTACGGTGAGGGAAACTGGTTCATCAGCGTGGTTCTGAATGGGGATGTGGACAACTATCAAAGCCTTCGAAACGATCTGGATGGTAATGGGGTTTTCATCGCGCCGGATATCACGACGGATACGAAGATCATCCCCCTGCAAATCGAGCAATATCTCCTTGAAGGCCACGATCTCACGGAGGCGTTCAGAATGGCCGTTTCGGATTTCGAAGGTTCTCACGCCGTCGCCATGGTCAGCAATGCCGAACCGGGGAAGGCCTTTCTTGCCCTTAAGGGAAGCGGACAGTCCATCTACGTCGGGCTGGCCCCCGATCAATACGTTTTTGCCTCGGAGCTTTACGGCATCGTGGAAGCCACTCCTTTTTTCCTCAGGATGGATGGAGAAAAGCCGTCCGATCCCGAGAAGCATGAATCGACAGGCCGGATATTCGTTATCGACGAAGATTCACAGGGAGGCGTTTCAGGGATAACGGTTCTCTGTTATGACGGAACCCCCGTAATTGTCGGAACAGATGACATTCACAGGGCGGAAATCACGACCCGCGACATCGACCGGGGGAACTACCCCCATTTCTTTATGAAGGAAATACACGAATCAATGCTTTCCGTCAGGAAAACCCTGAGAGGCAAGTATCGCATTTCCGTAAACGCGGAGGGGGGGTACGCTGTTTCCTTCAATTTAGGCCACGATATCATACCGGAAAAGTTCAGAAAGTCCCTCGTGGAGGGTGAAATACGGCGGATACTGGTCATCGGTCACGGCACTGCCGCCGTTGCCGGCATGGCCGTCGCCGATGGTTTTGCCCGGTATTTAAAAGACTCCCGAATCCGTATCGAGGCGAAAGTGGCCTCCGAACTGAGCGGTTTCGCCCTCGAGGACGATCTGAAAGACACACTGGTTATTCCCATCACCCAATCGGGAACGACGACGGATACAAACCGCGCTGTTGCCATGTCGGCAGAGAGGGGCGCCACCGTTATCGCCGTCGTCAACAGGAGACAGTCCGATATTACAAGCAAGGCAAACGGCGTCTTTTACACGAGCGACGGGAGAGATATTGAGATGTCCGTCGCCTCGACCAAGGCATTCTACTCCCAGATCGTTGCCGGACATATCCTGGCGCTGTGTATTGCCCAAATCCTCAAAACGGCCTCCGACGATTTCATTGCGGGGGAACTTCACAATCTGGAACAGGCGCCTCGCATGATGGAAAGGCTCCTGGAAAAACGGGATGACATCAAACAATCCGCCGCGCAAATGGCCAAACAGAGGAGATACTGGGCTATCGTGGGAAGCGGACCGAACAAGGCGGCGGCGGATGAAATCAGGATTAAAGCCAGTGAACTGTGTTACAAAACCATATCCTCCGATATCATCGAAAACAAGAAACATATCGACCTGTCCGCGGAACCCCTGATCATTGTCTGCGCGGCGGGAAATCCGGAAACGGTCATATCCGACATTGTCAAGGACGTGGCCATCTTTAAAGCCCACAAAGCGGGCGTCATTGTTTTCGCCGACGAGGGCGAAGAGCGGTTCAACAACATCGCCGATGCGGTCATCGGGATTCCCGGAGCGCCCATGCCCCTGCCGGTTATTCTCAACACGCTGGCGGGACACCTCTGGAGTTATTATGCCGCCAGCAGCATTGACGGAGACGCCTCAATCCTTCGCGCATTCAGAAGTCGTCTCAATCGGAAAATGATGGAACATGACAGGAAAAAATATTCCATCTACGAAAGAATTGCAGACAGGCGCTTCAAGCGAATGGTCGGAGATTTCTCCATAAAGTTCCATCAACATATGATCAACGATTGCTTCTCCCTGGCAACGATGAAGACTGTTTCCGACATGGTTCTCCTTTTGAAGTATGCTTCTGGAAAACTGCCTCTCGATGACTTCTGGCATGATTTTAAAACAGAAAACGGGTTCACCTCTCCCATCGACCTCCTTGATATATCCCTCGGTCATGCCATCGACGAACTCTCCAGACCAATCGATGCCATCAGACATCAGGCCAAGACAGTGACGGTGGGAACGAGCAGAAAGGAACAGCCGCTCAGAGGCATTGTTTTTGATCTTTTCAGGGAACTTGAATTTTCCGTAAAGTCCCTGGTAGCGAAAAATATTCTGACCCTCGACAGGATCCACCCCGCAATATCCAGGATCAATGGATATACGGTTTATGACATTGATCATCTGGACGCCTATGGAAATCCTGTGGAGGATTCGACCATATCCATTGAAAAGAGGGGCGGCATTTCCCTTGCGATGACATCGAGGACGGAAGGCTCAAGCCTCCTCATGGGAACCAAACGATCCATCGTGAGCACCGGTCATGTCTATGTGGGCCGCGGGAAGTTAGACGGCGCTTCCATTGTCATCATCCCCCTTCTGGGTGATCGCGCCGGTGTCGGAAAGCTGCTCCTGATCCACGTGGAATTCAATGAATCCCTGTCCGTGAAAGAAAAAAAGGAGGTCCTCGGCTATCAGTTCAATGATATACGGAACCTCATTCATGAATACAATCTCCCCTGGGATGACTGTTACCTGGAAGCCATCCCGTCGGGCGTTCTCCTGGGTGAACCTCCGGAGTTCATTGCGGGCCGGATAAAAAAGTTTCTTGAGAAAAACAGTGACCAACCATAGGTGAGCGGAATCCCTCCCTGCGGGCGTGGCTTTCCGCAGAGGAAACGGTTAGCGGGACACACAGAGCGCGTTTGCGGTCCAATTATTTTAGGAGTGCCCATGAAGACAAAATTCATTTTTGTGACAGGCGGTGTTCTTTCCTCTCTCGGCAAGGGGCTGGCGGCGGCTTCCATTGCGGCCCTCCTGGAGTGTCGCGGTCTCAGGGTAACCAACCAGAAACTGGACCCGTATATCAATGTGGATCCGGGTACACTGAGTCCCTTCCAGCATGGAGAGGTATTTGTAACCGACGACGGCGCGGAAACCGATCTGGATCTCGGCCACTACGAGCGGTTCACCTGCACCCGTATGGGAAAATGCAACAACCTGACAACGGGACAGGTGTATTTTTCCGTCATTTCAAAGGAACGCAGGGGCGACTATCTCGGGAAAACCGTACAGGTCATTCCCCATATCACCGATGAAATCAAGGATTACATCAAAGCGAGTGCCGGCGGCTTCGACGTCGCCATTGTGGAAATCGGCGGAACCGTCGGCGACATCGAAAGCCTCCCCTTTCTTGAGGCCATCAGGCAGTTCCGAAATGAGGTGGGGAGGGAAAACGCCATATTCATTCACCTGACCTGGGTTCCCTTCATCAAGACGGCGGGAGAAGTGAAAACAAAGCCGACGCAGCACAGCGTCAAAGCCCTCCGTGAGATCGGCATTCAACCCGACATTCTGCTGTGCCGCACGGAGAACTTCCTTTCCGAAGACATCAAGGCAAAAATCTCCCTCTTCTGTAACTTGGAGATTGCCGCCGTTTTTACAGCCAAAGATGTAAGCTGCATCTATGAAGTGCCCCTCTTTTTCCATAGGGAAGGTCTTGACGACAGAATTGTCAGGCTCCTCAATATCTGGACAGGCCGGCCCCACCTGGAGGCGTGGGAAGACGTTGTCAACAAAATCAAAGAGCCGACCCACGAGGCATGTATTGCCATCGTGGGAAAATACGTAAACCTGACGGATTCCTATAAGAGCTTGAATGAAGCCCTTGTGCACGGCGGCATCGCGAACAATTGCCGGGTAAACTTGCGTTTTGTGGACGCGGAAATAATTGAGAAGGAAGGCGTCGGTCATCATCTGGACGGCGCTGATGGCATCCTCGTCCCCGGAGGTTTCGGCCAGAGGGGCATCGAAGGAATGATTACTACCATTCAGTACGCCCGTGAAAACCACATCCCCTATTTCGGCATCTGTCTCGGCATGCAACTGGCCGTGGTGGAATATGCCCGGCATGTCTGCAAACTGAAAAAAGCCAACAGTTCCGAATTCGATGAGAAAACCCGTTATCCCGTCATCGACTTTCTTCCCGAGCAGAGAAGCGTGAAGGACAAGGGGGCGTCCATGAGGCTGGGGGCATACACCTGCATGCTGACGAATGAATCCTTCGCCTTCGATGCTTACGGCGAACATGAAATCAGCGAGAGGCACAGGCACCGCTATGAATTCAATAACGAATTCAAAAATATTCTCACGGAAAAGGGATTGCGCATCACCGGTGCATCTCCCGACGGCCGTCTGGCGGAAATCATTGAAATCAAGGACCATCCCTGGTTTCTTGGATGTCAGTTTCATCCCGAATTCAAGTCTCGCCCGACCTGCCCACATCCCCTGTTCGACAGATTCATCCGGGCCTCTCTGGAGAACAAGCAACACAAGGCATAAATGGCAGAGAACGAAATAAATCCATCGACTCTTTAAAACAGGGCAGAGTACGCACGCCGGATTTTAATCATTGGGCACAGGAGACGGTTTATGGGAAAACTATTTGGAACGGATGGAATCAGGGGGTTAGCCAATGAATACCCCATGACGGCTGATTTTGCTCTGAATGTCGGCAAGGCGACAGCACATCATTTCAAGCGTAAGGGACACCGTCCTAAAATCATCATCGGAAAAGACACGCGGATATCCGGCTACATGCTCGAAAACGCTCTGGTTTCCGGCATATGCTCCATGGGCGTAGACGCCATCATGGTCGGGGTCATGCCCACGCCGGGGATCGCCTTTCTCACCCAGAGCATGAGGGCCGACGCGGGCATTGTCATCTCGGCTTCTCACAATCCCTACCAGGACAACGGCATCAAGATTTTTTCGAATGAAGGTTACAAACTTCCCGACGATACAGAACTGGAAATCGAAGAGCTGGTCCTTAAAAATGTCATGTATACCCTCAAACCTTCCTCGGATGAATTGGGAAAAGCCTACCGCATCGAAGGGGCCAGGGACCGCTATATCGTCTTTCTGAAGAGCACCTTTCCCAAGGAATTGACCCTGGAGGGGATGAAGATAGAGCTGGATTGCGCCAACGGCGCCACTTATCGCGTCGCCCCCCAGACCTTCTTGGAGCTTGGAGCGGAGGTCACGGCGCGTTTTGACCAGCCGAATGGATCAAACATCAATGACCGTTGCGGTTCCCAACACACCGAAATGCTGGTGGAAAAATTGATAAAAAGAAAAGCCGACGTTGGTTTTGCCTTCGATGGCGATGGGGACCGCCTCATCGCTGTGGATGAAAAGGGAAATGTCCTGACGGGGGACCAGATCATGGCTGTCTGCGCCAAGGTTATGAAGCAAAAAGGAAAGCTGACCAACAATCTGGTCGTCGCAACAGTGATGAGCAACCTCGGCCTTGGTCAGGCACTCAGGTCCCTGGGAATCGACATGATCGCTACCAAGGTGGGAGACCGCTATGTCCTCGAAGAAATGAGGGCACGGGGGGCGTCCATCGGAGGCGAAGATTCGGGGCACCTGATCTTCCTTCAGGAACACACCACGGGCGACGGTATTCTGACAGCCATCCAGGTCCTGATCGCCATGCTGGAGGAGAAAAAGCCTCTCTCGGAACTGGCAAAGATCATGACCGTCTTCCCCCAGAAACTGATCAACATCGATGTAACGTCCAAACCTGACATCGATACGGTTCCGGAGATTGTTAAGGCCATCAAGGCCGTGGAATACGCCCTCGGTGAAAAGGGGAGGATCCTGGTGCGCTACTCGGGAACACAGAACATGTGCCGGGTCATGGTGGAAGGACCGACGGTCGAGGAAACGGAGAGATATTGCCGGCAGGTGGCGGAAGTGGTAAAAAAAACGGTCGGATAAGGAAACTTCAAGTAACAGGAAAATGATGCCAGTATCCAGGAAAAACCGGTCGCCCATTGTCGCCATCGGCAGTGGTGCCTTTGAAAGGATCCTCCGTTGCGACGGCGTGCTGCAGTTGGGCGGCAAACATGTCGTTCAGCAGGAAGAAAGTCTGGGGGGGAGCGGCTTGAACTACACACTCAGACTCCTGGCAGTCGGCATGGAAGTCTTGCCCATCCTTCCCATCGGCAATGACTCCCTGGGTAAATTGATTCGGCAGAACATTGCCGCCGCTGCCGAAAAAATCGCTTTTTTCCCCCAATTAGAAAAGTTTTTGACGCCTCGTCAATTCTTTGTGCCCAATGTTAGAACCCCCCGTTCCACAATCCTGATTAACCAATCGCAGACGACGGTCTTTTCTGAAAAATTCGCCGAGGGAAAGGACTTCCGGCGCTATCTTGAAAAACGCTTCCACGATATTGAATGCCGCCTCGGGATCACACCGGGAGCCGTCATGATCGGTCATATCTATAGCGACAAGAATAACGGTGATCCCCACGTACCCGGTGAGTGCACCCGCTATATCATCGAACGCTGGCAGGGGAAAGCGCCCGTATTTCTCAATCTTGGCCACAGTCAGATCGAACTGGGCATCGGGTTCTGGGAAGAATCCTTCCGACAGGCGGCAGTTATCCAGATGAACGTGTGGGAGTTCAAAAACCTGATGAAAAAAGAAAAACGATTCCCTTCTCTACGGGAGATTGTCGAATGGTTCACTGACAGGCGGATGAACGGCATTATCACTATGGATCGGTTCGGCGCCCTTGGCACTTACGGAGATGGCAGGGACGGCCTTATCTATTGTCTGCCCCTTCTTCCTCCCGACAGGGTGATGGATCCCACGGGGGCGGGCGATGCCTTTGCCGCCGGTCTGACTTCTCAGCTCAACGGGAAAGAGGTTTTCACCTTTGATGATTTCCATAAGGCAATGACCGAGGCGGAAATATGGGCTTCCTTCGCCTGCACCACCTATGGTGGCTCCGGCTGTTGCCCCGACAGGGCGGCACTGGGAACCTTTTTGCAGACCATCGGCGGAGATGATCATGCACCGGTCAGGGTCATCGAGAAAAAATCGGTCGGGCCCATGCTTGATATGATGGACCTAATGTATCGGTAAGGAGGAGAGCCATGCTGGTATTTCTAAGCGACGTCCATTTTACAGACGGCACTTCTGGTGAAACCATCAAGTCAACGGCCTTCAGGGTGTTTTCCGAGAATCTGAAGAAGCTGATCGAGAGTGTGAAAAACAATCCCGTTCAGGAGATCAAGGTGGTGCTCCTCGGGGATATTTTCGACCTCATCCGCTCCACGGAATGGCTTACCGGCACCGTACGCCCCTGGGACCCTGCCGGTCCTGAACAGGAAGCGGTCGTGTCAAAAATTCTTCAGGGCATCCTCAGCAATAACGAAAAATCCATTGAATACGTACGTTCGCTGGAGGAATTGACTGGGCAAATGGCAGGCGGATTCCAGACGACCTACGTCATCGGCAACCACGACTGGCTGATCAACCGCTACGCGTCCTGCCGGGACATTGTCGCAAGATCCCTCGGCATCACCCGGGGCAATGACCCGTTTCCCACCGAACTGTTCGAACCGGATTACAGCGCCTTCGCTCGCCACGGGGATATATACGACAAGTTCAACCACAGGGGAAACCGCGATGATTCATCCGTCGGCGATGCCGTCGTCATCGAGCTTTTGAACAAATTCCCCGAAGAAGTGAGGAAGGGGCTGAAAGAAACAAATCCGATTCCCAAGGTGGAACAGGACGACATCGTACAACTTCTCAAGGAGCTGGACAACATCCGTCCTCTCCTCGACGCGCCTTCCTGGGTTCTCATGGTCATGAACCGTGTGGAGAACGCCCATGTCCGGAGGATCATCGAAGAGACATGGACCCGGTGCGTTGACGAGCTTTTCGAGATTCCCTTCATCAAAAAAATGGACGTCCCCTTCTGGCCCGACGCCATCGATCAACTGGAAGCGGCGTTGCACCTGTCCTCCCGTATCTCCAAATTCATTCTGGAAGACGTTGCGGATATGCTGAAGCGGTTCATGCCCGGCTTGGGGGACAAGGAATACGCCAAACACGCCCTCGCCGAACCCAGGGTGCGCAGCCGCGAAGCGTCCTATGTCCTGTACGGTCATACCCACGATCACCTCATCATTCCCCTGGATCAGGTACCCACAGGCAGCGGCGCGACCCACGACAAGATATACTTCAACACCGGCACGTGGCGGAAAACATGGAACAAAGTTGCTTATGACCCGGCAAACAGGGAGTTTATCGGCTGGCACGTCCTGACGTATGTGTCGGTTTTCAAACCCTCCGAAAACGGCGATTACGCTTTTGAGGTCTGGAACGGGGCGTTGGGTTGAGGCGGCTTCCCGCACAATCATCGGCAACCCATCTTCCACAGGTGCAGGCGCTGTCCCTGCGCGGACAGTTCCAAACCACACATCCCGAAACGTCTGGCAAACGAGTTCCACTTTGCCTCGCCTACAGTGTCCTTGATGTTTTTCCCCGGGCATAAAACCTGTATTTCGCCGTGGTCATCCTCCCATGCAGTGGAAAGGCATATTTCATTGCAGTCTCGTACTGTTAGGAGGCCCAGGAAATCGGTCAGGGTATCGGAAAAACGGGCAGCGGCAATACGGGTCAGAGGAAGATCACTTTGGGGCGTGAAGGTAATCTTGACATCCTCAAAAAGTGGGACGTAGACAATCCGGGAAACGAGGGCAGCCAGGAATTGCTCCTTGTCATTGGCGGCGTCCAGGATGGCATCGTCATCATGGGGTGACTTTTTGAGATCCAGAAGAATGTCTTCCATGAGCTGATTGAGATCCGCAGCGACGATGTCATCGAGATTCCTGCACCCCTTCGTCGCGTTGATAAAATCCATCAACAGCAGATTTGCCCTATGCAGAAGGGTGACGGGGATAACGGCGCGGAGCCTTTCCTGATCAAAGAGGATCCGTACCTTTTGAATGATCCCTAATGCACGATGGGCGAATTCCACTTCCAGCTTTTTCCCGGCATGGAAATCATCGGCTAAGAGACGCAAGTTCAGCAGGCACTCGTCGATTTTGTCTGCTTCCAAGCATTGCCGGTAGTGCTGGGCGAGATCCTCCTCTTCGAGATTTTCCAGATGATAGGCGAGATAGTAGAGGCGACCGGCAATGGTGGAAAAAACCTCTTCGGCCTCTATCAGGATTTCCAAGGCGTGTTCCGTGGTGTACCGAAGACGCCGGGCATCCATTTTTGCGATATCGCCCAGACGCGCGGCCTGTGAGCGCATCTTTCTGAGAAAATCTATGACCTGCGGGGAGGAGATCACACCGCCGTGGCCGGGACAACACCAGGCGATATCGGTATTTTCCAAAAGCCAGATGAGATGGGTTGCAGAATGGATATAATCATGTTGAGACCACCCGCTGATGCCTGCGACCATTGGATTGACGGCAGCCAGAATATCGCCGATGAACAGAAGTTCTCCAACCCTGAGGCAGACGCTGTCCGGACTATGACCGGGGGTAGGGAACCATTCAAGGACGTCTCCGCCGCCCAGAGGCAGGCGCTTCCTGTAGAAAGGCACATCGATGGTTGTTTCAAGACGCACCGTCTCCACGGGAATGCGGGTCTGGTCGGGCAGATAAATCTCCCTGGCCATGAGAGAGTCCCGGACATGAGGCGGCAGCAGGGAAATATCCGGGGAAAAACAAGGGTAATCAAAACCATATAATTCCGAAATGGTCCTTTTCGGATCACCGGTGATCATGGTTTCTACAGCGTCATGGTGCACGGCAACCCAGACAGGGATCTGATCTCGTATGGCAAGATAACGGGGAACATGGAAGGCGTGATCGATATGGCAATGAGTCAGATAGATCAGAACGGCGCGGGGTTTTTCGAGGAAGAGGTTCCGGACGATCGTTTCTATTTCCCGTGATTGATCCTCCATTGCCCCCGGATCGATGAGGGTGAGCTGTTCCGGCGTTTCGATAAGAAAGGTATTAGAGGACAGGACGTCAGGTTTCCGGAGGTAGGGGTAAATGCGGACATGCCTAGTTCCGGCTACAGACTGCCATTGTCGGTTAAGAAGTGTCATTAAATCCTTATGGTCCCGGGAACTCTTGTGGAACTCTTGAGAGTGATATATTGCGACACGAAGTCTTGAGAGGTCTTTAGTTTAAAAAACACCATTCCTTGAGTCGAGTAGTACTGTTTCTCCCTACAGAACCTGATATCAGATCGGCATGTTCATATCATAAATTTCAAGGAAATGACATCATTGATAACGGATTGAAATCACACATCAACCTCATCCCAAAAAAAGCTTTACGTCGACATGGGTCTATGCTCTAATAAACTGAGACCGGGATGGCGCCGTTCCTCAATGATAACCTCTCTCGCGAGAGGGCCGGGGACGTCCGGACCACCGCGCCAAAATGGAGAATGCCTCGCATGCTGACAGAGAGTGAAAAACTGGATACGTTGCTCCGCCTGAGTATAGAACTTGGCCACTCCAAGGATCTCGATATCCTGATGGAACACATCCTGACGGAGGCCAGGCGTTTTGTGAATGCGGACGCAGGATCCATATATCTCAAAGACCGAGAAACCCTCATCTTTTCTTACACTCAGAACGATACCCTCCAGCAGAGGCTGCCGCCGAATGAAAAACTCGCCTACGCAAACTTCACCATCCCCATCGATAAAAACAGCATTGCGGGCTTCGTTGCAAAAACGGGCAATATTCTCAACATCCCCGACGTCAAAAGGTTGCCGGCGACCGTCCCATACCACTTCAACCAGAGCTTCGATGAACGGATCGGTTATTCAACGCAGTCCGTTCTTACCGTTCCTCTCAATACCGCCCAGTGTGATGTGATTGGCGTCCTTCAGATCATCAACGCTCAGGATGAACATGGCAAAGGGATCTCTTTTTTGCCGGAAGAGGAGCGGATGCTCGTCCATTTTGCCAATGCGGCGGCGATCGCCCTTGAGCGAGCCCAGCTGACCCGGGATCTCATCCTCCGGACAGTCCGGATGGCGGAGATGAGGGATCCCCATGAAACAGGGACCCATGTCAATCGGGTGGCCAGTTATGCCATCGAGATCTATGAACGATGGGCAAAAAACAGAAATGTTGATGTAAAGGAAATCACGGAAAACCGGGACATTTTAAGGATGGCCGCCATGCTTCACGACGTGGGTAAGGTCGCCATATCGGATGTCATTTTGAAAAAGCCCGCAAAATTTACGGAAGAGGAATACGTCATCATGAAGCAGCATACGATCCTGGGGGCCAGGCTGTTTATGGACGGGTTCTCTGCATTTGATAAAGCCGCGGCGGATGTTTCCCTGAACCACCATGAGCGCTGGGACGGAAAAGGATATCCAGGACATGTGGATATCCGGACGGCGTTGCCCATGGCGGGATATACGACCCCCGGCGGACAGGCACTGGGAAAGTCCCGCGACGAGATACCCCTCTTCGGACGGATCGTTGCCATTGCCGATGTGTACGATGCACTCATGTCTGACCGGACTTACAAGGAAGCCTGGGATGAAACAAAGGTTCTTGAAATCCTTGAGGAAGGGGCGGGAAGCCAATTCGATCCGGATCTGATCGCGATCTTCTTCTCCTGTCTTGAATTTATTCACTTCATCCAGCAGCGTTATCCGGACAAACGGGAAAAGGTTCGTTATTTATAAGAGGATATCGCTTTCTTTTATGGCGATTGTCGATAAAGAAGGATGTTTTTATGAGGATACGCAAGGCAGGCAAGATCAATGATCGGCTCTGGTACCTGGGACGCGAAGAGTCGGGGGTCTATATCCTTGAAGGCAGGGACTGCTCCATCATGATTAACGGGGGCTTCAGTTTCATCCTCCCCGACGTGCTCGCGCAGTTGAAGGATTTTAAAATAGACGCACAGAAAATCAAAAAAATCCTCATCCTTCACTCCCATTTCGACCACGCGGGCATCGCGCCTTATTTCAGACGAACCCGCCCTGACATCACGTTTTACGCATCTGCGCCGGCATTGAAGGTATTCGCCATGCCGAAAGCGATGGAGGTCATGAACCGCTTCAGCCGGATCAGCGCGAAGTGGGTGGGCGTTGAACGTGTTCTCGACGCCTACGACATGGACTGGCGCGGCGACGTCGGGGGAACGGCAGTCGGTGAAGGAGACCGGATCGATATGGGCGGTGTCGTTCTGGGGATCATGGATACACCGGGACATTCCCATTGTTCCATCACGGCGTATGAAGCGGACGAGGGGCTTCTGTTTGCTTCCGACGCAATCGGGGTCGCGTACAGAGACATGACCTTCCCTTCCATGAATACCGACGTGAATCAGTATCTCCACAGCCTGCTGAAGCTGAAACCCCTTCCCGTTGCCTGCGTCTGTGCCGATCATTACGGATACATCACGGGGAAGGAGGCGGCCGGTTTCGTCGGTATAACCATTGAAGAGGGCCGGAAGTGGAAGGGGCGTTTCGAGACTTGCTGTCGCCGCCACGGCGGTGATATAGACGCTGCAGGAAAGGAAATGACGGCCCTGTTCGTCCGGGACTATCCGGACTACCTCATTGCCCCGGAAATCCTGGAAGGGGTTTTCAGGCAGATGATGAAATCTGTAGCCGGGGCCGTCAGAAGCTCGTAACGACATCCCTGATTTTTCCGCTTTCCACAAGCTCCAGGAATTGTTCTCCCAGGGGTTCAGCCAGTTGAACGGACTGACGCCAATTTTCGATCCGTGTGGCAGGGTGATCTATGAAGGTTTTAAAATCATCCCTGTCCGGTACTTTCCCTCCCGGCAGCCTGGCGATGAAGTCCTCGGAAGGATACGCCATGAGGACGTTGTCCAGAATATGATCCGGTGGACGGCGGTAGGACAGCTTCTTATCCAGCCAGCCGGGAACGATGCGCTCCTGGTGGTTGAAAAACAGGGTAATGTCGTCGTCTTTTGGCGCGTAATGCTGGGTCAGGTGATAGTCGATCAGACCGCCGTCCCGATAGACGCCGGTGGGCGCTCCGTAGATATTCCTGACTCCCGCGATGACCACGGGAATAGCGCCGGACGCCATGACGGCATGCTTGAAATTGATCTCCGTTAACGGGATGAACCGGCCCCGGAAATCCGGTCTCAGGCAGAAGTGTGGAGGTTTGGGCCCGTTGTAAAATACCACCCGTTCTGCAAAGTGGTAGAGATGGGATCGATTGACGGCATTTAACAGAAAGCAAATCCCGAGGCCGATCTGCTGTACCCATTTTGTTTCTGAAGACACGAGGTTTTTTGCACGGGCGGTGATGATGGCAAGGCGGTATTTCTTGTTGGCCAGGGCAAAGGGCAGTGCATCATCTTCAAGATAGGTATTCATGATGTCCTGCATGGACTTAAGGATGGTCGCCGGTGTTTCCGTTCTTTTGTAGGAAGTCGTGATGTAGGCGTCCATGAGGGTGCGATAGCTCTTTTCGGGCTCCGGTTGTACCCATGCGGCAAATCGCCATGCGCCGGCCGATGCGCCAATCAGCGTGACAGGCCTTGAATGTTCGAGAAGACCGCTTTTCAGGAGGGTCAGGTCAAAACCCGTCGCGACGAGCCATCTCGGGCCTGTTGCGGGGGCGAAGCAGGTCGTGACGCGGTCAAAGTGAAAGCCGCCGTCCCTTATCACCTCACAGGCCCGCTTTCCAGCTTTTATGCGGATACTATCCATTGCTGATGACTATGACATGAAAAAACATCAAATGACCTTGACACTATATAAGACGTTGGGTAAAGTAAATTAAACAGCAATAATATGTTTTTATCAACTTGCGGTTCATACCTAAACATGGCCCGTTTTGTCAATCTCTATTGTTGGCAGGGATAAGGAAACACGGCATTGATTGAGGAATAAATGATCATGGATGTCAGGTCTTACGTGATTGAAATCGCGGAAAACGCAAAAAGAGCCGCCGGTAAACTGGCGCGCCTTTCCACGGATGTAAAGAACAGGGCGCTTCTCCATATGGCGGATGAACTGATCAGGCAGACGGATGCCCTGATCCGGGAAAATGAAAAGGATCTCGATCATGCGAGGGATAAGGGTCTTTCCGCATCGATGATGGACAGGCTCACGTTGAAAGAAAGCACCGTCCTGGCTATGGCGACGGGTCTGCGGGAAGTGGCCGCACTCCCCGACCCGGTGGGAAAAATCACCTCCATGTGGCGTAGGCCCAACGGCTTGCTCGTCGGGAAGATGAGAATTCCCCTCGGTGTTATCGGCATCATTTATGAAGCCCGTCCCAATGTGACAGCGGATGCCGCAGCCCTCTGTTTGAAATCAGGGAACGCCGTGATATTAAGGGGGGGCTCCGAGGCAATACACTCAAATATCGCCATTGCCCGTATCCTCCAGAGTTCCCTGAGAGAGGAAGCAGTGCCGGAAGAAGCCATCCAGGTCATCCAGACAACCGACAGGGAAGCGGTCCGCGAAATGCTGCAACTCAATGAACATATTGATCTGATCATTCCCCGCGGGGGAGAGGATCTGATCAGGGCCGTGGTGAACGAATCAAAGATC
Organism: Deltaproteobacteria bacterium; assembly: GCA_037143735.1. Taxonomy (GTDB): domain Bacteria; phylum Desulfobacterota; class Syntrophia; order Syntrophales; family UBA2185; genus JAPLJQ01. Next base: position 13,106 of record JBAWYD010000003.1, on the reverse strand, counting down.
CCCGTGATCAAGCACTACAAAGGGGTCTGTCACATCTTTGTGGATGCGAGCGCCGATGTTGATATGGCCATAAAGTTATGCATGAATGCGAAGACCCAGCGCCCGGGGGTCTGTAATGCCATGGAGACCCTCCTTGTTCATCAGGATATCGCCGGCGGTTTCCTGCCCGTCATGGCAAGCCGTTTTCGGGAAGCCGGCGTCGTTTTGAAGGGTTGCGATAAAACACGGTCCATCCTGCCGGATGTTGAGAAGGCGCAAGAGGACGACTGGTACCGTGAATACCTTGATCTCATTCTATCCGTTCGCATCGTAAGCGGCATGGATGAGGCCGTCAACCACATCGAAAAGTATGGTTCCCTGCATACGGAATCCATCATTACCGGCAATTATGAGAATGCCCAGCGGTTTCTGAATGATGTGAACTCTTCCACGGTTCTTGTTAATGCCTCGACCCGCTTCAGCGACGGTTTTGAGCTGGGCCTCGGTGCGGAGATCGGAATCAGCACGACGAAGCTGCACGCTTACGGGCCCATGGGATTGGAAGAGCTGACAACGACCAAATTTATCATTTATGGAAATGGACAGGTGAGAACATGAAATGGGGATTACTGGGAGGCACGTTTGATCCGATACACACCGGTCACCTGAGGTGCGCCGAGGAAATACTGGAAATTTTCGATCTCAACAGGATCATCTTTATTCCCGCCTCAAAACCTCCACACAAAATACATGGCGACATCACATCCTTTCATCATCGGGAGCAGATGATCACCCTTGCCATTGAGGGGAACCCGGTGTTTTCTTTCTCCGATGTGGAAAAAAGACGGGAAAACACCTCCTATTCGGTGGAAACCGTCGAATATATTCTGAAAAAATACATGGAAAACCTGGAGCTGTATTTTATTCTGGGCCAGGACGCCTTTCACGCTATCCAGACATGGAGGGAATGGGAGAAACTTCTTCTACTCTGCAATTTTGTTGTCATGACAAGACCGGGATATGAGAACAAAGGTTTAGAAGGGATTCTTCCCGCCCCTTTTGCCTCCAGATTTACCTATGATGATAACGTAAAGGGGTTCAGAGGGCCGACCGGTCATGTCATTTTTTTCAGAGAAGTCACCTTCCTGGATATATCATCCAGCGATATCAGGCAGAGGGTAAAACAGGGAAAGTCCATTAAATTTCTCGTGCCGGAAACCGTCCGGCATTATATTGCCAAGAATTACCTGTACAAAAATGCATGATATAAAACGTCATCGTCCAATTTTCTTCAGAAGAACCCTTCCATTCATATTATGTGGCCTGACGCTTCTTCTGACGGTTACTTCTCTGGAGGCGGTTGAAACTTTCCCCAAACCCGTCGGCGCAGTCAATGATTTTGCCGGGGTGATTCCGGATCAGTACAAAGCCCGGATGGAAGATCTGGCCCGCGAGGTACTGGAGAAGACAGGGACGACTGTTGTTGTTGCAACTGTAAAAAGCATTGGGGACAATAACGCGGAAGACTACGTCAACGGCCTGTACCAGGCTTGGGGAGTCGGTAAAAAAGGTGAAGACAAGGGGGTGCTGATTTTTATTGCTGTCGGCGAAAGAAAATTCAGGATCGAAACAGGATACGGCGTCGAAGGCATTCTGCCGGACGGTCTGGTCGGTGAAATTCGCGACAAATACGTGACGCCGTATTTGAAGCAGGGTGACTACGGCAAAGGGCTTTCCAACGCCATGATGGCCTTATCCACTGTGATAGCGAAAGACGCCGGTGTGTCTCTCACAGGACGTCCATCCCCTGACCAGCCGGTAAAAAAACAGACCAGGAGGGGCGGCAATATCATTCCCCTGATTATCCTTCTTTTGATCATGATTCCCATTCTGGGCACCAGGCAGGGGAGAGAGATGATCCCCTGGTTGCTGCTTTTTTTCATCAGTGGCAGCGGCGGCGGAAGGGGAGGGGGCTTTGGCGGCTTCGGCGGCGGCGGTTTCGGAGGCTTCGGGGGTGGGGGCAGCGGCGGCGGCGGTGCGGGCGGCGATTTTTAAAAATAAGTTCCTTCCCTGCCGGGAATTTGCACACTGCAGGAGGGGAACGCATAACAGGTGAGAAAATGGCAAAAATACCCAGGAACCCGGAAGAGATCTTTCCGGCGATTACGGAGGATTTCAAGGGAATTTTCGGGAAAGATTTACTTGCTCTGATCCTGTATGGAAGCGGAGCGGCAGGAGATTATATTCCCGGGAAATCGGATATCAATTTTCTTATCCTCCTCACCGGGGAGGGCATGGATCATCTGGATAAAGCCTTTGAGACGGTCGCCCGGTGGCGAAAGAGGAAGGTGGCCACCCCGCTTTTTATGACGGAAGAAGACATGGTGTCTTCTCTTGATTCATACCCGATAGAATTTCTCAATATCAAGGCGAATCATGTCCTCGTCTATGGCGAGGATATTCTGAGCCGGATATCCTTCAAGGCTTATCCGCTACGGTTACAGTGCGAAAGAGAGCTGAAAGGGAAGATATTTCACTTGAGAAGCGGCTTTCTTGAAACAGAGGGGCGGGCGAAGCCGATTCGGGAACTGATAAAAATTTCACTGACAGCCTTCATCTCCCTGTTTAAAGCCCTCCTGTTTTTAAAAGGAATGGACATCCCCAAGGGCAGGAAAGAGATTATTCAGGCCGTCGCCGGGGAGTATTCCGTTGATCCGGCTATCTTCTTGACATGTACTGATATCAAGGAGGGCATCGACCGTATTGCCGCTTCTGACATGAAGGCCGTCTTTGAGGCCTACCTGAAGGAAATCACCAAACTGTCCGTGGTGGTTGATCGTTTGGATATTTAATTAAAAAAATCTCATATATTTGGAGGTACAGCATGACCAGCGGGAAAAGAAATCTGATCATTGCCATTGTGGTGGCGCTTGTGGTTGTATTTTCTCTGTATTCCTTCTTCAAGGGGAACTACAATACCTTTGTTTCTCTCGACGAAGCCGTAAAGAGCTCCTGGGCGCAGGTTGAAAACCAGCTTCAGCGGCGGTATGACCTGATCCCCAATCTCGTTGAAACGGTGAAGGGATATGCCAAACAGGAAAAAGATGTGCTTGTCGAGGTGACGAATGCGAGAGCGAAAGTGGGCGGCGCCGGCAATGTACCCGATAAGATTAAGGCAAATAACGAGTTGTCCGGCGCACTGAGCCGGCTGCTTGTCGTGGTGGAAAAATACCCCGATCTCAAGTCCAATCAGAATTTCCTCCGGCTTCAGGATGAACTGGCGGGAACGGAGAACCGGATTGCCGTTGAGAGAAAGCGTTATAATGATGCGGTCAAGACATTAAATGTGGCCATCAGGAGTTTCCCGGCGAATTTGCTGGCGGGGATGTTCGGTTTCCAGGTAGCGCCGTTTTTTGAAGCGCCTGCGGCAGCCAAGGCTGCGCCCCAGGTCAAGTTCTGATTCTCTATATCGAAACAAACTATTTTTACGTTTGACTTATCCGGTAAATTTAGTTTTATTATGGCGGATTCAAAAACCATTAAAAGGAGGCGTTTGATGAAAGATACCCTGAAACCCGGACTAATCGTTGATTTAAAGTATAAAGTTCCAGAGAGCAAGACCGTTCCCTATCTTTTTCCGGATATCCCTGAAGGACAGGTCATGCCGAAGGTTTTCGCTACGGGATTTCTCGTGGGACTGTTTGAGTTTTCCTGTATCAAGGCCCTCAATCCCCATCTGGACTGGCCTAAAGAGCAGACGGTGGGAATCGGTATGAATATGACCCATACGGCGGCGACGCCGGAGGGTATGACCATCACCGTCAAGGGGAAACTTGAGAAAATGGAAGGACGCAAGCTGACCTTCTCCCTGGAAGCTTACGACGATGTTGAAAAGATATCCGAGGCGACCCATGACAGATTCGTCATCAACGCGGAAAAATTCAATGCCGCCATAGACAGTAAAAAGGCAAAAGTTAAATCGTAAAAAAGGGGCTGACCTTAATCGGTCTGCCCCTTTTTATTTTCTGGTGCCGGAGCCCGGGTTCGAACCGGGATGCCCTTGCGGGCGGGGGATTTTGAGTCCCCTGCGTCTACCAGTTTCACCACTCCGGCGAGGCTTTCTGATTATATAAGGGGCGGTGAAATGTCAAGAAAAATGTATTGACAAGCCCTGAAACGGTATGTTAAATCTGCACGCTCATTGATATGTTTGGGTACGGGGCTGTAGCTCAGCTGGGAGAGCGCTTGAATGGCATTCAAGAGGTCATGAGTTCGATCCTCATCAGCTCCACCAAATATCATATTTAAGGGTTGGCTGAAACCGGCTAACCCTTTTTTAATATAAAAATAATCAAAAAATCGAATTTCATGATTTCAGGAGGTCTGACGTATGTCTGAATCTAAACCGGATAAATGGATGTCCTGGGTGGCCCTTGCCACGGCGATCATTGCTGTTTTCGCAGCAGTGACGACCCTTTACATGGGGAAATACTCATCCCGGGCGATTTTAAACCAGGGACAGGAAACGAGCCAGTGGGCCTACTATCAGGCAAAGAGCATCAAATCCTACATATATGAAATACAGAAGCAAAAGTTGGAACTGGAAATGATGTCCCTGAAAACCGGTCAATCTGGCCCTCTTGCGGACAGGTATCTTAAAATAATGGGCGATTATGATAAGCAGATCAAGCGCTATGACAAGGAAAAGGAGGAGATCAAGGCAAAGGCCGATGATCTGGCAAAATCGAAGGAAGATGCTCAGATCCGGGCAGGAAATTTCGGATATGCCCTCATTTTTCTGCAGATATCCATCATGTTGTCTTCCATTTCCGCCTTAACGAAGAAAAAACCACTTTTTTACGCCGGGCTGGCATTCATTTCCGGCGGGGCATTCTTCTTTTTGGATGCAATTTTCCTGTTTCATTGAATCAGATTCCCAGGAAAGCCTCCTTCACCTTCTCATTTTCCAGAAGCTCGCATCCTGTCCCCTGGAGCACGATACGGCCGTTTTCCAGGACATAGGCGCGATTGCACATCCCCAGAGTCTGTCTTACATTCTGTTCCACTAAAAGGATCGTAACCCCTGCTTCATTGATGTGCTTTACTATATTGAATACATCCTGGACAAGGAGCGGCGCCAGACCGAGGGAGGGTTCGTCGAGCATCATCAACCTGGGTAAGGACATCAGTCCCCTTCCCACGGCCAGCATCTGCTGTTCCCCGCCGGAGAGGGTCCCCCCCGTTTGTTTTTTTCTTTCCTTGAGCCTTGGAAACAAAGAATAGACGTATTCCATTGTTTCGAAACGTTTCCGCTTTGCCTCACCAAAGAGTGAGCCCATGATCAAATTTTCCTCTACGGTCATTTCGGGAAACAGACGTCTTGCTTCGGGAACGTGAACGATGCCGTGTTCAATGATTTTATGTGCCGACAGGTGATCAATGCGCCTTCCGTCGAATTCAATCGATCCTTTTTGGGGGGTGAGCAGGGAGGATATGGTTCTCAAGATGGTGGATTTCCCCGCCCCGTTTGCGCCTACCAGGACAACAATTTCCCTTTCCTTGACCTCGAAAGAAACATCCCAGAGAACCTGAAGGTCACCATAGAAAACGTTTATTTCATTTACATTGAGCATATGCTTCCCCCAGATAGGCCTTGATCACTGCCGGGTTATTGGCTACCTCGTGTGGCGTGCCTTCCCCGATCGTCTGGCCGAAATTGATTGCATGGATGCGGTCCGATATGGTCATAATCACTTTCATGATATGCTCAACAATGAGGATGGTTGTGCCGTTTTCCCTGATCTTTTGAATCAGTTCTATGGCTTCATCCAGCTCTGAAGGCGTTAATCCGGCAGCGGTTTCATCAAGAAGGAGGAGCTCCGGTTTGGTTGCCAGGGCTCGGGCAATCTCGAGCCTTTTCCGTCCCCCGATGGGGAGGCTTTTTGCCAGCTTGTCTTTGTGCTCCACGAGTCCGCTGAATTCCAGGATTCTGTAAGCCTCTTCTTTGGCCGCTTTTATGGTACCGGCTCTGCAGAAGGCGGACGCCGTGACATTGTCAAGAACCGTCATTCTCGCCAGGGGCTTGACAACCTGAAACGTCCGTCCGATGCCCAGGTGGCATACTTTATGGGTTTTTAATCCTTTAATACTTGCCCCTTTGAAAAGGACATCGCCGGATGTGATGGTGTAGTAATTGTTGATGCAGTTAAAAGTGGTCGTTTTCCCCGAACCGTTTGGACCGATAAGACCCAGGATCTCCCCTTCATTGACATGAAACGTAACATCATTGACTGCTTTGAGTCCCCCGAAGGCTTTTGTGAGATTTTTTACTTCAAGGAGTGCCATATGATTTTCTCCCTATGTATATCTTTCAGCTCGACGCCTTGATTCTAAACAGCTTTCGCTTGATTTTCGACCAGTCACCCACAATGCCGTTGGGCAGAAACAGGATTACAAATATCACCAGGAGTCCGAATACCAGTATGTGCGCTTCGCTCGTCCACGCCGGCGCGAGGCCGAAGAAGGCGCTCCTGAACGTTTCCTGAAGGCCGATCATGATGAATGCTCCGACAGCGGGTCCCATGATGGTTGCCACACCGCCTACGATACCGACCAGAATCGCCATAATGGATATGTAGTGCAGAGAAAATACGACGTGAGGATCGATGAATGCCATGTAGTTCATGTAGAAAGCCCCTGCCATGCCCGTAAAAAAGGCGCTTATCAGGAGAGACACGTTTTTATAAAGGGTTGTATTGATTCCCATAGATTCCGCGGCATCCTGATCCTCCCGGATGGAAACAAAATAATAGCCCCATTTCGATTTCATCACCACGTGTATGACAAAAATACAGAGGAAAGCCAGGGTCAGGGCAATGTAATAATAGGGAAGTTTGCTTGTAAACGTCTGGATGATCAGAATACCCACCATCCCTTCCGTCAGACTTTCCCAGTTGGTGGCAACGAGCCTGAAGATTTCGCTTCCGGCAAGGGTAGCGAGGGCGAAATAGGGACCTCTCAATCTGAAGCAGACCCACCCTACGAAAAGGCCGATGAGCATGGCGGTGACACCCCCGAACATCATGCCCCACCAAGCGGACATTTCCAGCTTTGTCACGATGATTCCGGCGGTGTAAGCCCCTACTCCGAAGAACATGGCATGACCGAAGGATACTTGGCCTGTGTATCCTGCCAGAAGATTCCATGCGGATCCGATAACAACCCACATAAGCGCAATAATGACCAGGTGCAGGTAGTAGTCGGAAGGGACGAGAAATGGAAATGCGACAGCCAGGATTCCAATAAAAATTAATGTCAGATGTTTTTGCCCCATAATTTCCTCTACACTTTAGTCAGGCGCTTCAGGCCGCCTGGTAAAAACACAAGGACAAGCACGAATATGACAAAACCGACCATTTCCTTGTAGCCCATGCCGATATACGTAGCGCCCAACGATTCCGCGATACCCAGAACCAGTCCGCCGAATATGGCGCCCACCGTGCTTCCCAGACCTCCGAGGATCGTGATGACAAAAGCTTTCAGGGTAAAAGGCCCGCCGATGTCGGGGAACAGATAGAAGATCGGTATCAGCAGACTTCCCGCTGACGCCACCAGCGCCGAACCAAGACCGAACGTGATGATGGTGATCCTGCCGCTGTTGACGCCCATCAGGGTTGCCGCGTCCTTGTCCTGTGCTGTGGCGCGGATTGAGCGGCCCGTATCCGTTTTCAGGAGGAACCAGAAGAGGATCACCGTAAAGACGACGGCAAAAAGGAAAGCGAAGCACATGGGCTGGTTGAAGGAAATGTCACCGATGAATAAGGCCTTGGAGCTGTAAGATGTTTCCACAGTCTTGTAATCGGATGTAAAGATGAAACGGGCTATTTCCGTCAGAACCATGCCAATGCCCACGGTCATCAGAACCTGATTTTCGGGAAGGATGGATTCAATTTTGATTAACGGATTCAAAAAGAATTTCTGCAGGATGACCCCGAGGAGAAACAATGCCGGCATGCTGACCAAAAGGGATACGTATGGATCTATCCCCCACACGCTGGACAGCACAAAGGTGATGTACATAGCCACCATCATCAACTGTCCGTGAGCCAGATTGATGATACCCATGACGCCCATGATGAGGGTCATCCCGATTCCGATTAAACTGTAAATTCCACCGATTAGAATTCCTGCGACAATGGTCTGGACCAAGACGTCCATCTGACGTTCCTTTCAAGACAATCCTTGTAGTAGTTTCAAAAAATGATACTTTTGTCCTGCGTAAGTGAACCGCCGTCGGCAGAGACTGACGGCGGCGGTTCACTTATGAGACTTTAAGGCTAATATTTCCAGGTCTTCAGCCAATCAACGGGATATACAAATTTTTTGGTGGCAATGTTTGCAGGCCAGACCAGTTCGAGCTTTCCGTTGATCCACTGGACGACATAGGTAGGCAGTTTATTCTGGTTTTTGAACTTCCCGTACGATATGAATTTAACCGGACCGAAGACGGTCATCGCATAGGTTTCCGACAATGCCTGTTTAATATCGGCAGGTTTAAATGATTTTGCCCTGATCAGGGCGTCGGCTATAATTTGCCCGGCCGCATAGGCCTCAGCACCGTGATATTCTGTTTCGCTCTTATATGTTTTTACGTATTTTTTAAAGTAGTCCATGGCACCCGGATATTTAAGATTCTGATACCATAAAGTGGCGGAGATGACTTTTTCGGAAGCGACTTGCGCATTTTTCCGGAACTCCGGCATGGTGAAACCTGCCGCCCCACCGATAAAAATCCTCGGCGTTATTTTAAGCTCTTTCGCCTGCTTCATGAGCAGAGAGGCGTCCATGATGTAGGATACCATATAAACGACGTCCGGATTGAGCTGCTTCACACGGACCAGAACCGGTTTGAAATCGATGCCGCCCGCCTCATAGCCCTGCTTTAACAGAACCTTGTATCCCAATTTCTGGCAGGTAGCCTCGAAGGCTTTTGCCCCCGATGTCCCGAACAGTGAGTTCTCGTGGAGAATGACCACGGTTTGCGGTTTTACAATATCGGTCAGAAGGGACTCAATCGCACCAGCATATTCACTGACAGGGGGATTCAAACGGAAAATATAGTCCCAGCCTGAAGTCGTAATGTTATCCGCCGAACCCGTATTGACAAGGAATGGAATGCGGTTTTGCTGAGCAACTCCCGCCACTGCATAGGTTACCGAGCTGGAATATCCGCCGCCGATCATGACGACCTTATCCTTGGTGATCAACTTTTCCACCACGGACCGCCCAACATCAGGTCGTCCCGTATCATCTTCGATAATCAGTTCAATTTTTTCCCCTTTAACTCCACCTCTTTTATTGATTTCCGTAATTGCCATCTCAAAGGATCTCTTCTCGATTTCGCCGAATTTTGCCTCGGCGCCGGTCAGCGGAAGAACAATTCCCACCTTCACGGCAGCCGCCGGGGACGCTCCGGTGAGTAAAAGACCCATGGTAAATAAGACACAAAAAAATATCCGTGCATACCTTTTCATCACTCTAACCTCCTTTTTGTTTAGAGAAACTCTAAAAGCATTGTCCTTGATAAGTTTAAAGAAATGACGTTTTAATGTCAAGGCAGAAATTCCTAAAAAAGTCTTATCGATTGTAGCTCGTACCGAAGCGGGTTACGAGGACGCTCCCCAAACCAAGGACAATGGCGAAAACCTTCAGCATCCAGCCTACATACGGGATCCATCCGATAAGCCACAGGATAACCAGCCCCCAGATCGTTTCCCTCACCATGCTGTGATCGTGTCTCTTTAACACGGTAAACAGTTTTTCTCCGACGAGCTGCGATACGGCAACGAATCCAAACAGAACGGCGAAAAGAACAACCGTCATTTCCAGGGGGATGAGCACAATGCCTATGACTGAAACAGCCAGTAACACAGCCAGGGGGACGACCAGTATCAATCCCACAATTCCCCACAGCGTCACTTTCAACGGCATCTCCCGGATGGCTGTTGAGATAACACGGATGGGTTTGGGAATGAAGTAAACGATGAGCAGGGTCAGCAGGAGCACGCCGATAAAAATGGATACGGAGACAATGGCAAAAATCCACGACCATCCCTCCCATTCATCGCTTAAGGCTTTTGTTATGGCTGCGGAGATATCTTCCGAATTGATCTCTGTCAGATTGCCATGAACTTCTGCACCCCTCCCCTGGACAATAACCCCTCCGAGGGATATCACATTTCCGCCGATAACAGCCGATTGTGTCAGAACGACGGAGCCGCCGACGGCGACCACATGGTTTTCAACAAAGCCGTCTACGGTAATCTGTCCCCCGACGGTCAGGACGTTACGGACCTTTGAGCCTTCCTCGATCGTTATGTCGCTGCCTATTTTTACGACATTTGCGCTTTCCGCCCGGACGGTTGAGGCAAAACCGAGGAACAATCCTGCAATCAGGAAAAAGATCAGTTTTTTTACGATTCCTCTGTCCATCATTGATCGTTACACCTGTGAAGATCGAAAATGGTGTCTGAAATATTCAATCACAACCGGCAACATGGAAATAATGATAATTGCAAAAACGACGAGGGTGAAGTTGTTTTTCACGACAGGCAGGTTTCCGAAATAATACCCCCCGAGAACAAAAATGGCAACCCAGGATATACTGCCTAAAACATTGTACAGGAAAAAGCGTGAGTAGGTCATTTTCCCGATACCGGCTACAAAGGGGGCAAAGGTACGGATGATCGGGAGGAATCTTGCGATGACGATTGTTTTGCCTCCGTGTTTTTCGTAAAATTGATGGGTCCGGTCCAGGTATGCTTTATTCAAAAAACGGACATTTTCCTTTTGAAAAATTTTTGGGCCAACATGATATCCGATGGCATAGTTCACAATGTTCCCGGCAACAGCGGCAATTGAAAGCAAAATCAACAGCCATTCGATTTCAAGGGCGCCAAGGGCGGCAAAGGTGCCCAGTCCGAACAGAAGGGAGTCTCCCGGAAGGATCGGCGTAACCACCAGGCCGGTTTCGCAGAAGATGATCACAAAGATAATAAAATATGTCCACCCGCCGAAGTTTTGAATCATCTCGGCAAGATGTCTGTCAAGGTGGATAAAAAAATCAATAAAGCTGATGATGAATTCCATTTTTCAATACTATAGGAAAGGGACGATTGTGTCAATACCAAAGAAGAATAACGACATGCGATGTTTTCACTTTTTCCCGGCGGTCTTTTTGATTGCCATTTTGAAGGGTTGTCTCTATAATCAAATCATGCACGAACTGGCTGTTACCGAAAGCATTCTTAACATCGTCATAAAACATGCGGAAAAAAATCATGTCGAGAAAGTCGTGACCATCCATCTTAAAATCGGTGAACTTACGGACCTGGTCGATGAATATATCCAGCATTATTTTGACTATCTCAGCAAGGGTACGATTGCGGAGGGGGCGGTGCTGAATATGGAAAGATCCCCCGTCGTCTTTCAATGCACCGACTGCAAAACGACGTTTCAGGTGTCTTTGAAGGATTCGGGGAAAATCGTTTGCAGTCAATGCGACGGCGCAAAGGCGGTCCTCGTTTCCGGCCGCGAGTTTTATATAAAGCATATAGAGGTGGTATGATGGCGGATATACGCCTGATCGAAATCAAGGAAGACATCCTGTCCGACAACAAAAACCTCGCAGACGAGATCAGGGCTATGCTCCAAAGGCATCACGTTTTCTTATTGAATCTGATGGCATCGCCGGGAGGCGGCAAGACAAGCCTTATCGTGCAGACGATCCGCGAATTAAAGGATGTTTTCAGAATCGGGGTAATAGAGGGCGATATCGATTCTGTGGTTGATGCGGAAATTGTCAGCAGGGAAGGCGTCCCCGCCGTGCAGTTGAAAACGGGTGGTTTCTGTCATCTTGACGCCTCCATGATCGATATGGCCTTGAAAGAGATGGATCTGTCGAACCTGGATCTCATCATGATCGAAAATATCGGAAACCTCGTATGTCCCGCGGAGTTCGACACGGGGGCCATGAAAAATGTCATGATCCTGAGCGTTCCAGAAGGCGATGACAAACCCCTGAAATACCCTCTGATGTTCAGTATCTGTGATGTGCTGCTGGTTAATAAAATCGATTACCTGAGTGTGGCCGATTTTGATATGAATGTCCTGAAGGAAAGGGTCTTCAATCTGAATCCGAAAATAAAAATATTTGAGGTATCCTGTAAAACTGGTGAGGGAATTCATGCGTGGGTCCGGTGGCTTACAGACGAATTGGTTTTCCCGATGCTCACCGTTCAATAATGTCCTGAAAGGATATTGTTCAGTATGTCTATCGAAAGAAGCATTTCCGGTTTCACGCTCTTGTTGCTTCACAATATCGATCCGGCATGGGAGCCCGATGAAGCCGAGCAGGCCATTCGGGAAGTCGCCGCCTTTGAATCCGCCGTCCGGAATACGGGGCAGCCCCTCGTGGCTATAACGGTCCGCAGCGACGATCTCGCCTCGTACCTTAAAGGGTATGATCCTGACCGGCATATCGTGTTCAACTGGTGCGAAGAGGTTCCCGGCATCCCACACAGCGAGGCGCTGCCCCCCCGGACGCTGGAAGCCTTGAAGTTCACCTATACGGGTTCGACGCCCGATGTGTTGACATTCTGCTGGGATAAGGTGAAAGTCAAACAGTTGATGAATCTGTGGGGGATACCGACGCCCCGCTGGCGGGTCTATGATTCTGCGGAGACGGATGATTGGGATTGCTTCCCCGCCATCGTAAAACCCGCAAAAGAGCATTGCAGCTTTGGTGTTACGACGGAGGCCGTCGTCATGTCGCCGCAGGATTTGCGTAATCGCGTTGCCTGTATTCTTGATACGTTCCGTCAGCCTGCTCTGGTCGAAGATTTCATCGACGGGAGAGAATTTCATGTAACCCTGTGGGGGAACGGCGCCGTTGAAATGCTACCGCCTGCCGAAATGGATTTCGGCGCTTTTGATGACGTCCGGGACCGCCTCTGCACCTATGAATCCAAGTCTCGACCCGGGTCGCGCCATTACGAGAAAATCGCTCTGAAACTGCCAGCCCCTCTGAGCGAAATAGAATACAAGCGGCTGCAATCAGCGAGTGTACT
>JBAWYD010000002.1:0-48302 GCA_037143735.1 Deltaproteobacteria bacterium | reverse complement strand
TTGAACAAAGGATTGAATGCGACCTTTCAGGTCTCATCAATCCTTATTGGTTAGTAGGTGGCACCAATAACCCGCACAACCCAGATTTTCCTCGATCTTGTCTGCATAGTATGGAGTGAAAGGCGCAACATAACACTCATAATCATTCTTGACGAAAACCACAGATGATGCTATATGTGATGCCAAATCATGTATCAAGGGAGTCACAACATGTCACAAATATGCCCTTCGGAAGACATCCGCTCCGTTACGGAATTGAAGCGTAAGACCCGTGATATTCTTGATCATCTCCATGCTACAGGGAGACCGGTCATTCTGACGGTGAATGGCAGAGCTGATTCCGTACTGCTGGATGTGCGCGTATATGAAAAACACCTCCAGGCAGGGAATTTGGCGAAACTTCTCGCCCCGGCGGAGCGTGACTTGGAAAGCGGCAAAACTCGTCCTATCCGTGATTTTCTGAAAGAGTTCAAGAGTGCCAAAGAAATTCAAGGTTGACATTACGGCTGCCGCCGAGACGGATATAGCCGAAATTTGGGATTATATCGCCCAAGAAAATTCTGATGCGGCAACTGCCTTTATTTTGCGGATGGAAGAGCAGATAGGTACTCTTGAAAGTTTCCCCGAGCGTTGTCCCCTCATTCCAGAAAATGAACTGCTGAGCACCGCCTATCGCCATCTGATCTTCGGCCATTATCGGGCAATTTTCAAGATAATCGGCGCACAGGTGATCATCATGCGGGTACTGCATGGGGCAAGGTTGCTGGATACGGGAACATTGGGGAAGTAAACTTTCTTTGTAGGGTTCAGCAGTCTCTTTATCGGCTGTAGATCCGGACATCCACCACCGAAAGACCCTTTTCATAAACCAGGACGGGATTCAGATCGATCTGATCGATTTCCGGGTGGTCCGATACAAGCTTTGAGACGGCTTTCATGACGGCGATGAGGGCTTTCTGATCCCTGGGCTTCTGTCCTCTCACGCCCGCAAGAAGCGGGTACCCCCTGACGCCCCTCAGCATCCGCCTGAATTCCTCTTCCCCTGCCGGAAGCAGGCAGAACTGTACATCCCTGTAGATTTCCGTGAAAATCCCTCCGAGGCCGAACATCAGGGCATGGCCGTACTGGGCATCCCTGACCACACCCAGGATCACTTCCAGCCCGCCGGGCTTCGCCATCGGCGACACGGTGACACCCTCAATCCTCGCACAGGGAACCTTCTTTCTGACATTCGTCACGATTGAGTCAAAGGCTTCACGCACCTCCGTCTGTTTTTTCAGGTTGAGGCGCACGCCGCCGACGTCGCTTTTATGGGCGACATCAGGCGAGGCGATCTTCAGAACAATCGGTGCGCCGATCTTCTTCGCGAGAGCTGCGGCCTCCCGTGCAGATGCAGCAGGCACGGCATCCACGGCGGGAATCCTGTATTTCTTGAGCAGAGACAAGGCTTCCCCGGCATCCATCAGCCCGGAGATATGGGGCGGTGGGGCTTCATGTGGAGCATCCCCGGAGCGGGTGTCCTGATCGAAGCGGAAAAGCTGGCACAGAGCCTTCATGCCGCGTTCGGGTGTGAAATAGACCGGAACTCCCTTTTTGTGCATCAGGCGGGATTCCTCCCGTTCCACATCCGCACCGCCGCAAAAGATGACCAGTTCCCCCTTGCCGGAGACGATGTCGGAGGCGCCGTGAATCGGATCGCCGAAAATGAGCACCATGGCGTCGTACTCCGACCGTGATGCTTCCATCACCCTCGAATACAGGCTCGGATCGGAAATGGCGTCGCCGGTGAGATCGATGGGATTATTCACCCCGCAGTGGGCGGGGAGAAACGTCCTCAGGCGGTCATGGAGTTTTTTGCTGGGGGCGGGTGCAGAGAAACCGTACTTTTCCGCTTCGTCAATCGCGAGAATGGCCGCGCCGCCGGAGCTGGAAATGTTCAGGAGGCGTCTCCCGGACGGTTTTTTTAGGTAGGCGAGCGCCTTTGCATAATCGTAGAGTTCTTCAAGCGTGTCGGCCCGATGGACCTTGTATTTTTCAAAAATCGCGTTGTAAATCTCATCACTTCCGGCAAGAGATTTCGTATGACTCTCCGCCGCCACCCGACCTCTCGCTGTACGTCCCGATTTCAAAATAACGATGGGCTTTTTTGCTTCCGCCAGGGCCTCGAGAAACTTCGCCGGTCTTTTAACGCCTTCCACATAGAGGGCAATCACCTTTGTATGAGGGTCCCGGTTAAAATACCGGATGGCGTCGGACTCGTCGACATCCGCCCTGTTACCCAGACTGACAAAGACACTGACCCCCAGTTGTTCCTGGCTGGCCCAGTCCACGAGGGCTGCCCCTACCGTGCCGCTCTGGCAGATGAAGGCCATGCCTCCTTTGGTTGTGAGAAGCGGCCAGGAGGCACACAGACGATGGTGCGGATTGTTGACCCCCTGGCAGTTCGGCCCGATCACCCGGATGCCGTAGCGACGCGCCACCGCCGCCAGTTCTTCCTGAAGCTTTTCCCCTTCCTCTCCCGCTTCGGCAAAACCGCCGGTTACCACAATGGCTGCCCTGATTCCCGCTTCTCCACACTGTTGAAGGGTTCCAGGAACCGCCTTTGCGGGAATGATAATGACTGCCAGATCGGGAGGGGTTAAAATCTCACTGATGCTTTTATACACACGAAGCCCCAGAAGCTCTTCTACCTTGGGGTTGACGGGGTAAATCGGCCCACTGAAACCGGCATGGATGAGGTTATACAGGACATCGTAGCCGAGCTTTCCCGGCGTTGCCGATGCGCCTATCAGGGCCACACTCCGGGGTTTGAAAATGGCGTCCAGACGGCTTAAAGATTCCATAACTCCTCCTTTTTTATGGATAAATAGGGACAGCGCCCTATTAAATTCCGAAAATTAATAGGGCGCTGTCCCTATTTATCTTGCTGCAGAATCGAGAGGGCCTTTTCAAGAACCTCCTCCGGCTGAATGGACTTGAGGCACACATTATCGCCGTCACAGGGGGAGTTCCGGTGATTGTACGCCGTCAGACAGGGGGAACAGGACAGGGATCGATAAAACACATGAACCTTATCACTCAGGGGGCCGTAGAGCACCGGCGTTTCGGGGCCGTAAAACAGGATCGCTTTAATGGGTGTGAGGACGGCAAATTGTCCGGGGCCGCCGTCATTGGTGATGAGAAGAGATGCGATATGGAACAGAACGATGAGTTCACGGATCGACTTTGTGTAACCCGTGAGATCCACGCAGGAAGAATCTCCGCAGTGAGACAGAATGACACTGGCGAGTCCCTTATCTTCTTTAAGGCCGATGATTGCCACGGCGTATCCCCGGTGGAGCAGGCCTTCGGCAAGTTTACAGAAATAGACCAAGGGCCATGCCCGAATCGGCAGAATACCGCCGCTGGGATACAGGAGAACCAGCTTTTTCCCCCGGATGTCCGGGTAGTCGCTGTAGAGCCGATTTTTTATTCCCAAAATCTCGGCCTCTCCGATTCTTGCTTGTGGAGATTCCTTCACGACATTTTCAGCGGAAAATTTGTTGCACGGAACCGCACTGGAATCAACGGCGTCAACAAGCCCGACAAACTGTACGGGTATACTATGGTAGGGATTATACAGAACCGGCCGATTGATAAAATCGCCCCGATACAGACCTTCCATGGTGTGCCCGTGAAAACCCACACGGACGGCAGCGCCTGTAAAGAAAGAAAACAGGCTGCTGATTCTGGCAAACAGTTCGCAGTCGATGACCGTATCGAACCGGATTGACCGCATTCGATTTAAAATGTTCAAACTGTCCCGCGTGAACCGGGCAATTGATTTATCACTGATCGTCAGGATATTTTCCGGGGGAATCACCTCGATAAGATCCAGGATTTCACGATTCTTTTCAAAAAGAAGGACGTGAACCGATGCTCCGGGAAATTTTTCCCTAATCCGTTGAAACATGGGCTGAGCCAGAACCAGACTTCCCATTTCGGACAGCATGATGACAAGGATACGGCATGGACTCTTTCCGGCGCCTTCCCTGTTTTTCTTTCGGTAAATGAGAGAAAGGATACGGCATAGAAAGGCTCCAAAAAACCGATCGACTTTCCGTTGAAAATTTACGTCCATTTTTTAAATATACCTTTTACATCATTCCCGCCCCCGACAAAACCATACGAAGGCAGGGTTCAGTGGAAATCCAGAAGCATTCAATATCACCGGATTCCGTGTCAATCACGGAATGACAAAGGATATATCCCCCTGTCAAACCGAAAGACATAGTAAAGGATCAGTCCTGTCAGATACGTGAGCGCACCTGACCAGAGAACATCCGTGGGAAAGTGTCCTCCCTGAATCATTCTTCCCGTGCCCATCAACAGTCCATAAAAAATGCCCAGGCACAGGAAAAAGGCCGCCCATTTCAGGGACGTCTTTCTCAGAATAAAAAAAGGGGAAAACAAAAAAAACCCCACAGATGCATGCCCCGAGGGGAAAGATTTGCCCTGGCCGGGCTGTCCTCTCTCCCAGATATGTCGGAATGTCTCTCCACCACCGAAATTCACGATATCCGCAGGTCGTGGTCTGCCCCAGTGATCCTTGAAAACGGTATTGATGAGCAGTCCCGGACCGAGAATCATGAATATCACCAGGAAAAGACCGATTTTTCTGTAAGCGATGATTTTTTTATTAAAGAAGCTCACAACAAAAACAAGAAATCCGGAGACAGACAGGAGAATCGCTGGTATGTTTCCGTAATGATAGAGGAAAGTCCACAGCATTTCCTGACCCAAAGCCCAACCGGCATCAGGCGAATAGAACCATTTTTCCATCTCTATATCGGCATTCGTCAGACTCAACAGCATTGTCAACATGATGACCATGGAGATGGGGAGTGCGAAATCTATTAAAATCCCTTTTTTCACTTAAAATATTTCTGTCATCGAAGATTCTCACCCACAGGGAGGAACTTCCCGGCAAGGATGATGTTAATTCTATACTCCCCGGCAATAAGGCGGGGCACGGTGGACGCACTTCCGGTCATGTGAGGTCTGCAGCAGACTAAACATACCTCTCCGGGAGTGTCAAACAATTTTCACCACCATTTTGGAAAATCATCCCTTGACTTTACCGGAAGTAGCGATATCGAATAACAGCATCGTGCGGACACGGATATTCAATTACTCGCGATCCAGGTGCCTTTGTTCCCTGCTCTTTTGCTTATAATACTCAAACGCCTCGTCGATCAGAGTGATGAAATAGCCCTGATCTCGTTTTGCCGCTTTGTACTGATTTATCGTCGTGATTTTTTTATTTTCCAGATAAAACTGATCCAGCAATTCCCTGTATTCGTCTGAGGCAGGATCTGCCTTTCCGGCGGTCAGGCCATCCGGTTCCCGCTGCAGATTAAATAAGGCAAATCTGATACCTGCTAAAAATTGCATCTTCTTCATGACGGGTGAATCAAAATTGATATATTTTGGACACCATTGACCGGAATCACGGTAAAGCCCCAGCTTCTTGATAATCATACGATTTATATGGCAGTCCTTCACCAAATCAGGATGACCGCAATAGTTGCACGACGATTGATCGAGTTCCCAGTGGGATGCATGAGGAATGATATAATACCAGCAGTTTGCACAGCTCTCTTCAGGTCTCCGAAAGGCAAGAACCTTACCCATAACGTTCCCTTACGTGTCGTTTTATTTACCATCTGTTCCAGTGAATATTTTTCGGGTCGAACTTATCCTTTTCCTCTCATCGCCTTTTGGAAAGCCGATCACGGGAACATTCACCGTGAAAAACGTCATGGCAGATGACGTAATGTTATATACATTTATCATATCCCTTGTAGACAGTGGGAAAAAATATACATTTACCGTTTAAAAAAACTTGTATTGTGAGTGGGTATCGATTAAAATCAGCTGCAATTGTTAAGCTAACCGCCCGCGGGACGAAACTCCCCGGCGAGGATTAATGTCTAAAAATGTTTTTTTCAACAAAAATGGGAAGGAGAGTTGAGGAATGAATAAAGGTGATCTTGTTGCGGCAGTGGCGGGAATTGTGAAGACGAAAAAAGCAGCGGAAGACAGCGTAAATTGCGTACTTGAAACAATTATCGGGGCTCTGAAGAAAGGCGAACCGGTAACGCTGGTAGGTTTCGGTACTTTCAGTGTTGCAAAAAGGGCCGCCCGGATAGGAAGAAATCCACAAACGGGGAAGGAACTCAAGATAAAGGCAAAAAAAGTTCCCAAGTTTTCTGCCGGCAAAAAAATGAAAGAAGCGGTAGCAAAATAATTTCTGCCTGATCCGGGGATTTACATCAGTGAATCCCTGGATTTTTTTATTTTAAATCTATGAACCATAAACCGGACTCGGAAGATATAGCTGGCGGACAGGCGATTATTGAAGGCGTCATGATGCGTCATGGGAATAAAATCGCCTCTGCAGTCAGGAAACCAGACAAAGAAATTGCCATCCGTGAGCAATACTATGTTCCTCTCACCAAACGGTATAAATTTCTGGGGCTGGCGTTCGTCCGCGGACTGGTTACATTATTTGAAATGATCGTGATCGGGATGAAAAGCCTCCTGTTCTCCGCGGAGCTGGCCCTAACGGAAGATGAAAAAAAACCAAAGGGATGGGAATTGACCGTTTCCATGATGATCAGTTTCACGACGGCAATATTTTTTTTCGTTGTCGTACCGGCCTATTCCTTTTCCCTGCTGAAATATTACATTGCCAATACCCTCCTGTTAAATATCGTCGAGGGCTTTATCCGCCTGGGAATTTTTATCTGTTTCTTGGGCGCCACCCTTCTGATGGAAGACATGAGGCGTGTATTCATGTATCACGGGGCGGAACATAAAACGGTTTTCGCCTGGGAGGACGGTCAGGATCTGACCGTGGAAAATGTCCGGAAATACTCCACCCGGCATCCCCGATGCGGGACGAGTTTCATCCTGGTTGTCATGATTATCTCCATCCTCGTATTTTCCCTGCTTGGGCGGCCCGATTTTCTGCACAGGGTATTTTATAAACTCATGCTTTTGCCTGTCGTTGCAGGAATTTCGTATGAAATCATACGGTTTACCGGAAAATACAGACACTTCGGATGGGTCCGGGTGTTGAGCTGGCCGGGATTGTTGCTGCAAAAAATTACCACCAGGGAACCGACGGAAGACCAGATTGAAATCGCCATCGCGGCGATGAAAAAGGTGGTTTAAGGGACATGAAACAAATTCCCTTGACTTTAACGCCATTAAAGAGTATTAATTTAACCACGTGAAGTAATAGACACGACGGTGGCAGTTTCCGACTCCGGTTCCCTGTATAGGGGGATGAATCACATATTGAGACCCTGTCTTTTACAACAAGACAGGGTTTTTTGTTTTTTAATGATCTCACTCTCGCGAAAGGCAGGTAGACAGTAGATGCCAAATAAGGAATATATCAACCTGTTGAAACAATTGTCGAAAATCAGGGGAACGCCGGAAGAGAGCTGGATAAATGCAGTGCTTCACAATTTCGTACGGGAGAGTCTGCAGGAATCCGGAGCAAAGAAGAATTCAAAGACACACAATGCCATGGTAAAACTTGCCTTTGACGTGTGGGCGTTCGCCAAACGTGAGATAGAAAAGAAGTAGCCCGGATAGAGCGGTAAAAAAGAAAGCCTCCGTTCGAAAGCTCCCTTCTAAAGGTTCAACAGTTTGTTGCTGATCAGGATGTCGCTGAAATACCTCTTGTTCCCATAGTAAATCCTCCTTAAGATTGATTTGGGTATCATAATTTCTATACAAATTTTTTGAATATCAGATTTTCTGGCCGACGAGGGAATATGTGGTCTGGTTTGCAAACCGCTGAAGAAAAACAACCACTTGGAATTTCCAGAGTTTTATTGATGCTATTTCCCCAATAATTAATGATGGATAATTTAATGAAAAAAGTGTTATCATTCAGGAAGATGTGTAACGACAATCCGATCTTGATCGTATCGATATGGAGGTTTCGATGAAAAGGTTTTTCCACGAAAGGTGGTTGTTGCTGCTGTTCATTGCCACATGTCTCGTCCTTTTTGGCCCTCAGCGTGACAGCGGTGTTTCGGCGGCGGATAGGAATATATATAAGAATCTCAAGACGTTCAATGAGGTTCTTAAGATGGTTGAAAAAAACTATGTGGAAGAGATGGATAACAAGACCCTCATAGAGGGCGCCATCAACGGCATGATGAAATCTCTTGATCCGCACAGTTCCTATATGACCGCTGACATGTACAAGGAACTTGAGGTGGAAACACGCGGGGTCTTCGGAGGAATAGGAATTGAAATCACGATTAAGAAGGATATACTGACCGTTGTTTCCCCTATTGAAGATACGCCGGCCTTTCTTGCCGGGGTAAAGGCTGGGGATCAGATCATCAGGATAGACGGAAAATCTACCAGAGATATCACAATTATGGAGGCCGTCAAGAAACTCCGGGGGGCGAAAGATTCAAAGGTTACGATTACCATCATGCGGGAAAACATGGCGAAACCGAAGGACATCGCTCTCATTCGGGGCATCATCAAAATCAAGAGTATAAAATCAAGGATATATGATGATAATATCGGATATATCCGGATAGCTTCCTTTCAGGAACGGACGGTTGATGATCTGCGAAAGGCCCTTGAAGAGATTGACACCAAGGCACGCACACCAAGAGGACTTGTACTGGATTTAAGGAATAATCCCGGAGGATTGTTGCATCAGGCCGTTGCCGTATCCGACGTTTTCCTGAAATCGGGTATCATTGTAACCACCAGGGGAAGGGCAAAAAGCATGGAAACCATGTCCACGGCGAAAGAAGACGGTCATGAACCGACATGTCCTATCGTTATTCTGGTCAATGAGGGAACCGCCAGCGCAGCGGAGATTGTGTCGGGAGCCCTTCAGGATAATGGAAGAGCCATTGTCATCGGCACACAGACGTTTGGAAAGGGTTCGGTACAAACGGTGATTCCCCTGGAGGGTGGATCGGCCCTGAAATTAACCACAGCAAAATATTACACCCCGAAGGGACGGTCTATCCAGGCTGAAGGAATTACACCCGATATCGTGGTAAAATACGTAAAACCTTCTGAGGATAAGGAATCCGCAGATGATTTCATCAGAGAACGGGACCTTAAAGGCCATATCGAGCCAAAAAAAGAAAATGGTCCGGATTCTGAAAAATCAAAGAAACATGATGATATGATCCCTGATAACCAGTTAAAAACTGCCATAGACATTATAAAAAGCTGGGATATCCTGAAAAAGACATTGAAGAGTTGACATAAAACGTCATAAGGGTGGCATGAGGCCAAAAAAAAGTAGGTTACGATATTCGGCTGTTGCGTGAACTTATCAAGATTGATGCGCCGTTGACCTTTGCTGTTCTTCCCTATAATCACCATTCGGTCGATGCAGCAGGGGTTCTGCATGCGAAAGGCAAAGAAGTCATTCTGCACCTTCCTATGGAACCGCATACCTATCCCGATGAGCAACCGGGCGCTGCAAAAAGCCATACCCGTTTTGAAAGCTACGGGCGTTGTAATCGTTCCTGTATCCGACCTTGTTAAGTAATGCCGCAAGTTACAGATGAAAGGTATTCATTTGAATCACATACGTAGAAATATTGCATCAATATGCTTCATCACCGTCATATCATGGACGCTATGCGGATGTCTGTGGTTTCCCGGAAAAGAGGGAGCAGGGACAGATCGAGATAAAAAAATATCTTTCGATGCGACCTATCATTACTCCCTGGGGGTCATGTTAGCCCTTGATGAAAACATCGACAGCGCCATAGAAGAATTTGAAAAAGCTCTCAGCTTTGACCCATCATCTTCCCACCTTGCGACAGAACTCGCGACCTTTTACATTGAAAAGGGCGAGTTTAAAAAAGCCTTGGATCTATGCAGGGAATCCCTCGTCTATAACCCTGATAACATCGATACCTATCTTCTGCTTGGCGGTCTTTATCTGAATATCAAAGATTTTGATAACGCCATTATAACCTACAAAAAGATTATTCAAATAGACCCGAATCGTACAACCGCCCATCTTTATCTCGGCACCATCTATGCGGAGACAAAAAGATTCGACATGGCGAGAGATGCATTTAATGCATTGCTCCGCATTGATCAGGATCATCTGATGGGCAACTACTATCTTGCAAAGACACTGGCTGAAATGAAGCGTTACGATGAGGCTGAACAGGCTTTCAAGAGGACCCTGGCCTTAAAACCCTCCTTTGAATCGGCACTGATTGACCTGGGACTTTTCTATGAAAACCAGAAGAAGAACACCCTGGCCATTGAAACCTTCCAGAACTATATCAATATCTATCCCGCCAGGATCAACGTCAGAGTAAAGTTGGGAGAGCTGTTTATAAGAGATCATAAATACAAAGAGGCGGAAAAAGTCCTGCAAGACATTCTTGCCCTGGATAATGCCAACAGGGAAGTTCGATTTACCCTTGCTCTCGTCTATTTTGAAAGCAGGCAATATGACAGGGCCATCGGGGAATTTTCTTCGTTACTTGCAAAAAACCGGGGTGATCACAGGGCAAGATACCTGCTGGCGTCCATATATGAAGAAAGAAAAGCCTATTATCAGGCTTTTGAAGAATTTGACAAGATCCCTCCGGACTCGGAATTTTACGGCAATGCCCGGATGCATCAGGGCATGATCCTGAAGAGAGAAGGGAAAGTGGATGAAGCCATTGTGATCATCAAAAAGGCCATTACAAACAGGAAAGAAACGCCCGGCTTTTACATTTTTCTCTCATCCCTTTACGAGGAAAATAAAAAATATGAAGCCGCCGAGGAAACTCTGAAACAGGGGATTCTCGTCATACCAAAAAACATCGATCTTCATTATAGTCTCGGCGTGCTTTACGAAAAGACGAATCGATTTTCCGAAAGCATTCGAGCGATGGAGACGGTTTTGGGATTTGATCCTGAAAATGCGGAAGCACTAAACTTTATCGGCTACACGTATGCCGACAGGGGGATTCACCTCTCGAAGGCCGAAAAATTAATCAAGAAAGCCCTCGAAATGAAACCGGGAAACGGCTATATGACCGACAGTCTCGGGTGGGTATACTTCAAACAGAACAGGACAGAGCTGGCCATAACATACCTGAAAAAAGCTCTGGATGCGTTGCCGGAAGATGCAACCATTGCAGAACACCTTGGCGACGCCTATGCGAAGGCGGGCATGATCCGGGAAGCGATTGAAATATACAGGCAAGCGCTGAAACGAATTCCCGACAACCGCCTTCTGCAGAAAAAACTTGACGACCTGTTGAAAAAAGGGATCCCTTGATAGTAGGTCTTTCATCGATAACTTGCTTCAAAAAATACAGCCGCCCTCTTCTTGGGCTGTTGTTAATGGTAATTTCCTCTGCATGTTCCCCCGCAAAAACCTCCCCTGATGACTATAGACGTGCGATTCATACCTTGAAACCTGAGACTGTCCTGGAGGAAATGACACGTCCGGACCAGGGCGTCCTCATGGCTGTGGCGAACATCGAAGTAATTCACGAAGCCGGGCGATATTCGACAAAAGCCGCGCTACTTATAAAAAGACCTTCCTCCCTGCGGGTGGAGGCTATTCCCGTTATTGGACCGGTTTATTTATTCCTTTCCATTCATGAGGACTTGCTTAAAATGTTTCTCCCCCAGAAGGAAGCGTTTTACATCGGGAAAGCGACGACGGAGAATCTGATCCATATTGCGAATTTTCTTGCTACGGGGCTCAGCACGGAGGATCTGCTGTCCATCATGCTTGGCACATATCCCCGTGTCCGTGAAAAAAATGTCTTCTTGAAGGGTTTTATGGAGGGACATCTGTATCGCGTTGATATGGTCTCTGAAGGCAGGAAACTCCAATCCATATGGGTGGATCCTTCGACTCACCATCTTGTTGAAGTCAGGGTCTTCAAGGATAGCGGCAGTACCTCATATACTGCCAGATTTGAAGGGTTCGACACGTCTGGCTCACCTGCCGCCATACCTCTGAAGGTAACGCTTACATCGGAAATGGCGGACAATCACCCGTCGAAGGTGATTATCCGCTACTCCAGTGTTCAATTTGCATCGGATGTTGATGCATTCGCGTTCGACCTCCAGGTGCCACAGGGTGTAGCCCCTATTTATCTGGATTAAAAAACCCTTATTTTATTTCTATTAATTTTGCCCTGGCTATTCTTGCCTGGTTTGTATTGGGATAATCCTTTATTACCTGTTGGAAAAGCAGCCTTGCACTCGACTTATCCCCCAGTTTTAGAAATGAAAGTCCCTGTTTGAGTAAGGCATAGGGAACTTTATTCCCCTGCGGATAGTTCTTTACAACTTTTTCATATTCAAGAATTGCCTTCTCATATTTGTTTTCAAAATAATAGCTTTCTCCAATCCAGAACTGGGCGTTATCAGAATACTCCGAGGCAGGGTGCTGCTTAAGAAAGTTCTGAAATTCCGATCTTGACTTCTCGTATTTTCCTTCTTTGAACGTTTCATAGGCAGCCGCATAAAGCGCTTCCTTATCCATCTTCCCCTTCAAGGCGTTTTTGGCGCCCCCCCGGTTCCCCCGATCCGGCCCTTCCGCGTGATTATCCTTTTTGCCAATCCCCAAAAAATTCTCTAAAAAATTGATCTTGAAGGAAGATTGCTCCACTTTTTCCTTGAGATCCTTATAATCCTTCACGACGGCCACATCCTTCCGCAATCCTTCGGCCGTTCCTTTCAATCCCCGAATCTCATCCCTTATTTCCGTAACATCCGCGCCCGCCTCGGCCTGACTTTTACGCAGGGCTGCTATGGCTTCATTGATTTTTTCAACATCCTTCCGGATATTTGTATTTTCCTCTTTCAGCGCCTGGATTTTCCGATCGAGGTCACCCTGAACACGATCGAGGTCCTTCGTCGTTGCGCAACCCGAAATGGATATAAGACACAAAATCAGAAGAACGGATATCTTTTTCTTCAATCCCTGCACCTCCCCTGTTATCATCCTACTTTTGGGGTGTTACAACAAAGTGGTCTCTCCTGTTTTTCGTCCATGCCTCTTCATTATGTCCAGGATCCAGAGGCATTTCCTTGCCATAGCTCATGGTCTTCATTCTCTTTGCAACAACACCTAATTCAACCATATATTTCATCGCCTCGGCGGCCCTTCTTTCTCCAAGGGCCAGATTATATTCCGCCGTCCCTCTTTCGTCACAGTGTCCTTCAATGACCAGTTTATAATCCTTGTTTTCGGCAAGCCATGCTGCATGGCCTTTAAGAATCACCCTCGATTCCGGTTTCAGATTGTACTTATCAAAATCAAAATATACATCAGCAAGGGCGTCTTTCTCCTTTGCCATCCCTTCTGCGGCCGCGCCACCTGCTGCCTGCTCCTTCGAAGCCATGTCTGTCAGGGGTTTTTCTTTGTCAGACACACCCGCGTCGGCTTCTCCCGTTTTTGAGGCCTGGTCTTTCAGTGCCACCTTGTCTGCGGGGGCCTGTTCCTTCGTGGCAGCCGCCTCTTCTTTTACGACTGTCTTTTTTGCGCACCCTGTCATAAAAATAAACATGGAACATACCATCAAGCCTATGATCCCTGCCAACACCAACCTTTTCTTCATTACTTTTCTCCTTTCCCAATTGATCTATGGTCCTGATATTTAACGATAAATACCATTACCATTCTGAAAAAACAGATAAAAAAGAAAACGGCATATCCGCTCCCTCCCCGCTCGTGTCTCCTCTACTGCACAATTGCACAATAAAGCTGTGAGACTTCGGAACCTTATTTTCCAAACAATCACAATACGGTCATAAAGGTCAACCTAAAAATTGAAAGTCCGCTCTTTTAAACCGGTATAAATGAAGATCCCCGCCCACAGGACGGGAACTTCCCGGAAATAATTATTTTTTTCAAACATCCGTCATCACCGTTTCAATCGGGGAGACCAAGATGGCATGGTGGAACGGTTTTTCCCCTCATACAATAATCTCACGTTCGATCCATTCGCATTCATCACGTATATGCCGCTCCGGCCACCCTGCCTCAAATAAAAGGCCAGATATCTGCCGTCGGGGGACCAGGTGGGCGATTCATGGTCTGCGTTGTCAAAGGTCAGTTGCATATTGTGCGCACCGTCCTCATCGATGGAAAATAACTGAAAACGCCCGTTGACCAACCCTTCATAGGCAATCCTTTTCCCCCTGGGAGACCAGGACGGGGATGTATTATAATTCCCATCATAGGTCAGTCTTCTTACGTTGCTTCCGTCAGCATCCATCAGGTATATCTGCGGAGACCCGGAGCGATTTGAAACAAAGGCGATTTTCTGGTTATCGGGCGACCAGGCAGGAGATACATCTATAGAAAAGTGATGGGTGAGGCGCTCAAAAAATCCAGTGTTAAGGTCCATCACATATATCTCTTCGTTTCCATCCTTGCTTGATGTGAGCAGAATCCTTCTGCCATCCTGCGCCCATGTCCCTGAAAGATTGATCCCCCTGAAACCTGCAATTTTTTTTGTCGAGGAGCCATTCAGGGATCTGACATAGAGGTCCGGATTTCCATCTTTATAAGACGTGTATGACATATATTGGCCGTCCGGTGACCAGCGTGGTGAAAGGGTAACGGACCGTTCATCCGTCACTCTGAACAGATTGGAACCGTCGATGTCGATCACATAAATATCCGACGCCCTTTCCGTCTTTACGACAAAGGCTATTTTCGTGTCAAATACGCCGCCATCTCCTGTCAGAGCAAAAAGGATCTCGCGGGCAAATTGACGGACCATATCGTTTTTCTGTTCAACATTACCGGTATATTGCTTTCCAACAACAAGGTCTCCCCTGACAACATCATAAAGACGAAAGTCTGTGCTCAGCTTTCCCCCTGCGTGCTCATAACGTCCTTTTACCAGATATTCCGCACCGATCATCGTCCACCTGTCAAAGTCGATACGTTCGTCCGGCGTTTCCGTCCGGTGTTGACCTTCAAGAAATGCTCTTTTGCTGATGATGTTAAAGAAACCGGTCATCGTCAGGTAATTTGTCAGGGCATTGGGAAACCAGATTGAAAGATCCTCTGTGTGGGAATCCTTCCCCTTTTTATCAAAGTCAGAAATAGCGATAGGAAACTTTTGAAAAGATGGAGAATCTATGTCGATATATACTTTGGCAGAGACGTCAACGCCCGCATAAAAAAAGATTATGAATGCAAAAAAGCATGCAGAAATTTTTGACGACGCATTACTCACTGGATCTTCAGCGCTTCCTTTTTATTTACTTAGACACGTCCTACCGCAGTTCTGATGAATGGAAACGAATGCCAATCTCAATGCTGCTGTCTCTCACCCACTCGGGCAGTGGAGGAAGGGGGCTTGCCTTCTGGATGGCTCTCATGGCGGACTCATCAAAATATCGATTGCCAGAACGTTTTTCAAAACTCAGATCCGTCACATTGCCGCTTCTTAAAACCTTCACATGGATAACCGCCTCGATGTTTTTCCGGGAGAGGATGCCCTGGGGAAGAACCCATTGACTTTTGATTCTGGCCCAGATTGCGGCGTAGTATATCTTCATTTTCAAGCCAGTATCGGTTTCGCCAGGCTGGCTCGGTGCAGTGGCAGATGTCTGTCCGGCGGACGATACCCTCTGCCTGATGTTTTCCATGGCTTTTTCAATATCGGCAGAATCCCGCTTTTGAACTTCCGCTTTTTTCATCGGCACAGATGGATCTGTATCAGTCCGCTTTTTCAGGATGAAGGCACGATCAGCGGTCATTCGGTCATTGAAATCTCCGGAGGTCGCTGATGGGTCTTTCCGGTTCAGTAAAATTTCCGAAAAACTGACGAGCTGTACTGAATAGACGGGCCCAAACGTCCATTTAGGTGAGGGGAGAGAGGGTGAAAAGAAGGTTATGGACAGAATCACCGCATGGAGGAAGACAGACAGGAGGATCATTCTATGAAGGGTGAAGCCATTGTTCAATCGCCCCCTGATCCATTTCTGCGACGTCATCTCGATTCCTCGGGCGGTTCCGTGATCATCCCGAGCTTGTCAACCCCGGATTTCCTGATTTCAGACATCACTTCCACCACAAATCCATAAGGAACAGTCTTATCAGCTCTCATGAAAACCTCTCTGTCGATCCTGCTGGCAAAAATGCTCTCCAGTTTCATACTGAGATCTGTCAAAGAGGTCTTATATTTATTGATATATATCTCTTTCGCACCATTGACCGTCAGGACAAGCTTCTCTTCCGTTACGTCGATACTCTTCGATTTAACCCGGGGCAGATTAACATCAATACCCATCTGAAGCATCGGGGCCGTCACCATAAAAATGATTAATAAAACAAGGACAACATCAACCAGGGGGGTAACATTGATATCGGATAAAAGCCTGCTCTCAAAATGAAGACGTTTTTTTTCGTATCGCATAAATCTTTATCTCTTAACATAATATCGTTCGATAATATTCAACACCTCAGAGGCAAAATTATCCATTTCCATAGCCATGGTTTTTACCCGGTTCAAATAATAATTATAAAAAATGACTGCCGGTATGGCGGCCGCCAAACCGGCAGCCGTGGCAATCAATGCCTCCGATATCCCAGGGGCTACAACCGCCAGTGTCGCCGAACCTCTTGCCCCAATTCCTTTAAACGTATCCATGATCCCCCATACCGTTCCAAACAACCCGATGAAGGGTGAAGCGTTTCCCGTCGTCGCAAGAAAACCTAAAGCACTCTCAAGCTTCGTGACCTCAGAGCTGCACGCTCTATTCATGGCCCTTTCAACATTGTCAATGCCTTTCATCTCCACAGGAATCACATTCGGATCATCGCTTTCCCTGACTGGCGTTGAACCTCGAATAACCTTCGTAATTTTAATCAGCTCGGTGTACCCTGCCTGGAACACTTCGGCCATGTTGGAGTGTTTGAATTTTTTCGATTCCGGGAGGATGTCAGACAGTTTGTCGCTCTTCATGTAGGCGTCCAGGAACAGATCATTCTCCCGTTTTGCCTTCTTGATGCTCCTGTACTTCATGAGAATGATGGCCCATGATACTACGGAAAAGAAAAGAAGCAACAAAAGAACAAACTGCACCATCGCTCCTGCGTCAAGGACCATGCTAAGAAGACTGCCATGAAAATGTCCTCCCATATTCCCGGCAGCAACTGATGAAATTTCCTTCACTTTATTTCTCCTGAAATGTATTCGGTTTTGACGGAACTACCTGTAATGGAAAAACACTTCCTTGTCAACCGGATTGATACTCATAAAAGTTCCGGTGTAAAAGCGACAACGTCATCAATTGTCTCAGAGTCGGTAAAAATCATGGCCAATCGGTCCACACCTAAAGCAATCCCCGCCGATTCCGGCATCGTATCGAAAGCCCGGAGAAACCGTTCCGATACGGGATAAACGGGTTTGCCAATTGAATATCGATACGCCTGAGTTCTTTCGAACCTTAATTCCTGTTCATTCGCATCAATAAGCTCGGAACATGCATTGGCAATTTCGATTCCAGCAATGTACAACTCAAAACGCTCCACCACGGCCGGGTTTTCTTTCTTTCTCCTTGCAAGGGCGTCCGCGTAAATGGGGTAATCACACAGAAACGTCGGGCGCTTTCTTCCCAGATTGGGTTCGATGTCACAGACCATGAGTTCATCGAAACAATCGTCTCTCAGAGCTCCTTCCATGGACATTGGGGCATAACGGTCAAAAGCCTCCTTCACAGACAGACGTTCCCATAAGCCCTTCAAACTGACGCTGTTTCCCCGGTAGACGACACCGTTCTCGTAACCGATCGACAATCCAACCGATGTAATCAGATCCCGGCATTCCCCCATTAACGACATATAGTCGATACCCCTGCGATACCACTCAAGCATTGTAAATTCAGGGAGGTGATATGTCCCTCTCTCTCCATCACGGAAACATTTACAGATCTGGAAGATCCTTTCATAACCTGCCGCAAGCAGTCGTTTCATGCAGAGTTCCGGGGATGGGCGCAGAAACCAGTCGCCGCAGGCAACGGCGTCAATGTGTGACTCCGGAATCAGTGCCGGAACCCTGCAGGGCGTTTCCACTTCAAGATAATGCCGTTCCATGAAGAACCGCCTTATGGCCTGAATCATCAGGGCTCGCATTCCCAGGGCATCTTGCCGCTTCGTCAGGGCCCATAACTCTTCTTCCATGGGCAGATCATCCCTTGACTCTTGTGAGATACTCTCCGCTTCGTGTGTCCACACGAATCTTTTCCCCCTCCTCGATAAAAGGGGGCACCTGAATCTGGTACCCTGTTTGCAGAGTTACCGGCTTCATTTTCCCTGAAACGGAGTCTCCTTTGGCCCACGGTTCGGCCGAAACAACAATGAGATCGACAAAATTCGGCAGATTGATTCCTAAAGGCCTGTCTTCAAAAAACATAATCTGAACGTCCAGATTATCAATGAGATAATTTTTTGCCTCCCCCGCCTGATCTTCCGTCAAAAAAACCTGCTCATAACTTTCACTATCCATGAAGCAGTATGACCCTTCTTCTTTGTAGAGATATTGCATTTTTCTCTCCCGAAGGTCCGCAGGCTCAAATGTATCCACGGAACGAAATGTCCTCTCAAATTGAGAACCTGTAATCATATTCTTCAATTTGGAACGATATAACGCCTGACCCTTACCAGGCTTCACAAAGTTGAATTCGGTAATGACATAGGGTTCATTGTCGATCTTAATACTCAACCCCTTCTTCAAATCACTGGCATTGTACATATTGTTTCCCCTCCCTTATTTTTCATGAATCACTTTTTTTATCATTTCATCCGGCCTCCATCAATATACCTGATTTCCCGATTTTTTTATCCATCGGAATAAGATTCTTTTGACGAATGCATTATGCAGGACGAATTAAAGATTTTCCGCGAAAAAGATTCCGAGCAGAGCTGAAAGAGAGGCACCTTCCCTCTCCCCCCGGGAACATCAAGCACATATTGGGGTATACAAAGTCCCGGCATATTTTCCCAGAGCTTTTCCATGATTCTCAAACCTGCTCCCGTATCTGCACGGAAATGGTCTGTACCTTCCACGGGATCACATTGAAACAGGTAATAAGGCCTCACTGAAATCCGCTGAAGGCCGTAAAGAAGTTCCCGCATTGTTTTATAGTTGTCGTTTATCCCCCGAAGCAGGACACTCTGGTTCGAGACAGGAATCCCCGCGTCGAGCAGCATCTCACAAGCCCTTGCCGATTCCTTTGTAATCTCATTCGGATGATTGAATTGCGTATTAAACCACAGGGGCCGGTATTTTCGCAACATGGAACAAAGAAAACGAGTCACCCTCATCGGCATGACCACAGGAACCCGGCTTCCTATACGCAGCACTTCTACGTGAGGGATGGATCGCAGGGACTTGAGGAACCACTCAAGGGTTTCCTCCTCCATGGTCAATGGATCCCCGCCAGAAACGATAACTTCTCGAATACCTGTTGTCATTTCGATATAGTCAATCATGCGCCGGAGATATAGACGGTTTCGTGTCACGCCGTTATGCCCCCACATGCGTTTGCGGTTGCAGTGTCGGCAGTATGTCGTGCAAATATTTGTCACAAGGGTCAGGCACCGATCCCGATAACGATGAATCAAACCCGGAACGGGCATGTCCCGATTTTCCGCAAGAGGGTCTTCCACCCCTCCCAGGGAAAAATGAATTTCCCTCGCATCAGGAAAACACTGCAAGCGAAGCGGATCATTCATGTTCGCCAGGTCCATCAGGGAAAGATAGTAAGGGGTAATGCAAAAGGGATAACGCCTGCTCACCTC
The DNA here is from genome assembly GCA_037143735.1 of Deltaproteobacteria bacterium. Taxonomy (GTDB): domain Bacteria; phylum Desulfobacterota; class Syntrophia; order Syntrophales; family UBA2185; genus JAPLJQ01. The sequence continues at coordinate 28,459 of JBAWYD010000002.1, read as the reverse complement.
TATAAATTCGCCAAGGTTCTCGGGGGATTTGCCCAGTATTCCGGCCAATTGAGGAATCGTATGGATGCGATGTCTCATTTGCCACATCCAGTCTGACCAGTTCCGCGCTGAGGCAGATTCCCATGATCCGGAGTCAATGGTGCATTTTACCGTTTTCATAATCTAAATATCTGTTAAATTAAGGATTTCAGGGAGCGTTTTTTGTACCACAACTCCCTCACATCTTCAAAGAGGAATCTTAAGGAACCTTTCGTGTGGACCATAAAATAAAAGTGTTTGCTTTCTTACCACAGAATCATTTATATTTAGAGCCAGATATTGACAAGGTGAAAAACAATAACCATCCAATATCGCCGAGGGAGGAAAATTATTCAATCTCTCAACCGTCTTCCAGACAAGACCGGCCTTGAATATAACACACCAAACATGACTGGATTCTGTTTTTTAATAGACACTTATGGACATTAATCATGGGTGGCGATGACTGTTCTTTATAAAGATTTACAGGAGAGGTATATGGGTTCTCGTAAATTCCGTAACATGAGGTGAACCAACAGGCAAAAGAAGGGAGATGAACACGATGAAAGAATTTTCCAAGGATGAATTAAAATCGTTGATGGCCAAACAGAACGGCTTGTGCATCTCAATGTTTATGCCCACCTATCGTGCCGGCGCCCCCGCCCAGCAAAATCAGATCCGGTTACGAAACCTGCTTCGGGTAGCTGAAGAAAAATTACTGGCAGGCGGATGTCGCCCCCAGGAAGTCAGAACACTGCTGGAACCTGTTCACGGGCTTGTCGGCAACATTCTTTTCTGGAAATACCAGAGCGACGGTCTTGCCATCTTTCTTTCTTCCCGCATATTCAGCTACTACTGTCTGCCGACTCATTTCGACGAACTGATTGTCGTGGCCGACCGTTTCCATGTCGAACCTCTTCTGCCCGTACTGAGTGGTGATGGTCGCTTTTACATTCTGACCCTCAGCCAGAATGAGATTCACCTGTTTGAAGGAACAAAACAGGACGTCAGGGAGATTGATATCGACACGATTCCGAAAAGCCTTAACGAGGCACTTCAATACGATGAACCGGAAAAACAAGTCCGTTTCCACAGGGGAGCAGCGAGGGGAGGAGATCGTTCATCCATGATCTCCGGGCATGGGGCTGAGCTGGATGATAACAAGGAAAATATCTTAAAATACTTTCGGAAAATTGATAGAGGATTACATGACCTTCTCAGGGACGCGCGGTCTCCCCTTGTTCTCGCAGGCGTCGACTATCTTTTTCCGATTTACAGGGAAGCCAATACATACCCGCATCTGATGGATGATGGAATAACAGGCAACCCCAAGGGGGTGAACATGGAACAATTGCACAAACATGCATGGTCTATTGTCAATCCCTATTTTCAAAAAACCCAAAATGATGCCGTAGCCCAGTACAGACAATCGTCCGGCACCGGCCTTACATCAAGGGATATCAGTGAAATCGTTCAGGCGGCCTACCACGGCAGAGTCGGGTTACTCTTTATCACAAAGGGACACCAGGAGTGGGGAATATTTAACCCGGCAAACAATGAAGTTCATTTGCACCGGGAGATGGGAACGGGGAGTGAGGGTCTTACCGATTTTGCTGCAATCCAGACATTCCTGAGCGGCGGGAATGTCTTCGTCCTCACCATGGAAGAGATGCCGGATGAGGCGCCGCTTGCGGCAGTATTCCGTTATTGACGTAGTTTGATGGATAATTCGGACACATAATTTAAATCCATTTATAAAGGAGGAACAGGATTCGTGAATTTTGATGAATTAAGATTAGAAGATTTAAACCCGCAGGACTTCATAGAACAGCAAATCCAGGAAATTTCTGAAACGGTTGGCGACGGCCTGGCCGTAAATGCCCTGTCGGGCGGCGTCGACTCATCCGTGGTGACAATGCTGGGCTACAGGGCTTTGGGAAACCGCCTAAGAACCTATTTCATTGATAACGGCATTATGAGACATGAGGAACCACCGCAGATCGCCTCATCTTTCAAAGCACTCCATGTTCCTGTGGAAATTGTGGATGCCCAGAAACAATTTTTTCACGCGCTAAGAGGGTTAACAGATCCGGAAGAAAAAAGAGAAGCCATTACAAGAACCTTTTATAAGGATGTATTCAGTCAGCTTGTCCGGGAATCCGGCGCCAGACACCTCCTTCAGGGATCAATTTATACAGATGTGGAAGAAACCGTTGCGGGAATAAAAAGACAGCACAATGTCTTGGTTCAACTCGGCATCGATACGGAGAAGAAATTTGGCTACAAGGTTATTGAACCTTTGATAACATTGAGAAAACCGGCCGTAAGGGCTATCGCAAAAGCGTTGGGATTGCCGGAATCAATTTACAACAGGCCTCCCTTCCCCGGACCTGCTCTGGCCGCAAGAATCATAGGGGAAGTGACAAAAGAAAGAGTCGAAATCATCAGAAAGGCCACAAAAATCGTTGAAGAAACGCTAAGTCACACCGGCGCTTTCCAGTCTCTGGCCATTCTTCATGAGGACAAGGTGACAGGAATAAGAAACGGGAAGAGGGACTTCGGTCTTCAGATAGAACTGCGATCCTGGCAAAGCAGCGACGCCAGAACAGGCGCACCGATGAGACTTCCTTATGAAACCCTGGAGGATCTCGCAGAAAGAATAACCGAGGAAGTGCCTGACGTCGTCAGCGTAACGTATAATATCACAAAAAAACCACCCTCCACCATAGAAGCGGTATAAAGGGTCAGTCCGTTGAAAAACCGGAAGGCGGATTTATGAAGGGCGAATGCAAGTTTTTGATCCCTGACGAAGACAATTTTTAATGATTCCAAGTGGTCACCCTTTGTAGATAAACCGATCCAATAACCTGTGGAAGGGCGTCCAGCTTGACTCTTCGTCGCGGGATTCTTCAATGAATCCCTGAAAGGCATTTACCTTCGCGTCAAGATCGTCAATATGGTGGACGATGAGAGCTTCCAGGGTTTTGGGACGCTTGGGTGAACCGAATTCCTGGGACCCGTGATGGCTGAGGATCAAGTGCCTTAGTTCCATGGCCAGAGCATCAGGAAAATCTTTTATTGCGGCAATTTTAGCATTCAGCATCTCGATGCCGATGACGATATGCCCAATCAGCCTTCCCTGGTCACTGTAATCAATGATCCTGTCATAGGAAAATTCGTAAATTTTCCCGATATCATGGAGAAGACCGCCGGTTATGAGAATATCCCTGTCAACCCCGGGATAATGGTCCGCCACTGTTCCCAGAAGCTTCACAACCGATAGTGTATGTTCAAGAAGTCCTCCTATATAGACATGGTGAAAACTTTTTGCCGCTGGGGCTTTTTTGAACAGTATGGCGGTGCTGTCGTCCTTGAAAAACTCCTCCAGCAGGGACTTCAGGCATGGGGTGTTAATATCCTCGACATAGGACATCATCTCCTTAAATATCTCTTCAATGTCTCTTCCGGCTGCCGGAAAATAGTCAGATGGATTGACCTCGGAATCCTCCATTTTCTTTATCTCGTTGATGGAAAGCTGGATCATATTTTTGAAACTGACAGCCCTGGACTGAACATGGACGATGTCTCCCCTTTTGAATTGTTTGTCCAATTCAGTCGCATTCTCCCATATTTTCCCCTCCATCTCTCCCGTTTTATCTTTCAGACGAAGGTTGAGATAGGGAGACCCCTTCTGAGAAAAAGCCAGATTCTTTTCCGTTACAAGGAAGGATTCACTGATTTTTTCCCCGGCGCGTATATTTTTCGTATAAATCGTTTTTGTTTTCAATGTTCGATCCGCCATTCATGACTATACACCTTCATTTTTTCTCCCCTTACAGATCCTATCAGAGTTATTCCCGCTTCCCGGCACAACTGCACGGCCATTGACGTAGGAACAGACAGGGAGATCATCACAGGTATCTCAAGATTCCAGACCTTGTGGACAATTTCTGCAGAAACCCTGCCCGTTCTCAGGATGATTTTATCGGAACAATCAATTCCTTTCAGGACGGCGTAGCCGCCCAGCATATCTATGGTATTATGTCTTCCGATATCTTCTCTCACCGTTAAAATGCGATCACCGTGAGCCAGGGCAGCAGAATGGGTGCCGCCGGTCACCTGGTGAAGACGTGACAGATCCACGAATCTCTTCATCAGGTTAAACACGTTTTTAACAGATATAAATATCTTTCGTGCCGACAAATCCTCCCGGCGCTGGGCCTTGTTCTCCCTTTTCCAGCCTCTGGATCCGCTGGACGCGATGGTGTCCGGCTCACAGGGCTGTCTTTTTTGTTGCGGAATCGCATCTTTCGTAAAAATATGAACGGCCCCCCCATCATCAGACATATCAATTCTTTTGATATCGGAAGCAGTCCCGATAAAACCTTCTGATCGGAGGAAGCCAACGGCAAGTTCCCTCAGGTAGTTCCCGTTACAGGCGATCGACACCATTTCAATGCCATCAAGGAATATCCCCAGAGACACTTCACGTATGATCGGTACGGATTCTACAGAAATTCCCTTGTCCCCGTAAATAAAAATATCGCATTGTTCCACCCCCGCAAAGGACCTGTCCTGCATCACTTCACTTCCCTTTCTCTCAGAATGCGGTGATCCCCTGCTCTGATCGTAAGTTTCGTCATATCAAAATATTCCATCAATGGAATGATGAACTTCCTTGTCAGACCCGTCAATTCCTTGAAACTTGCCGGTGTGGCCTTGCCGTCTTTTTGAAGAAGGTTTTTATAACTTTCTCGAAGTTGATGAATAACATCCCTGTGGAAGTACAGATCTTCGTTTATCTTGACCAGAGCGCCTTCTTTTAACATAACGCCCAGAACATTTTCTGTCCTGTCCCTCTGATCCGAAAACGTCGTCATGATCTCCCGTACCGTAGGAGGCATCAGTCCGGCATTAATATACAGTTCCGCAATCTCACTCCGGAGGCCTCCAAGTTCTCCCTTCAGATCCACCCGATGTCCCGACATGCGGACGATTTCTCTGTCAACGACAAGCTGACCGCTCTTTTCCAGATCCCGTACTGCCATATTGAAAAGCTTTGAACTGATGAATGGCCCCATGTTATTCCTCAGTTCTTCTTTCAACATACCATCTTTCAATGGAAACTTTCCATGGTATGCCCGGGCCTCTTCCAGGATTTTATCCTGAAAATTCTGATAAATATGAAAAGAAACCACTCTGGGATCTTCAACATCAATACGGACTGCCTTTTTTTGAAAATACATGACATCCAGGGCTTTATTTATGACATCCTGATGCAGTCCTGTTCTGACCCTTAGTTGAGGAATATCAATCCCTCCCAACCCATTCCGTTCAATAATCGTGGCAATTTTCTCTGAATCCGCGCCATCACGCAACAGGCCAAATTCACGATTCACCCTCTCCGCATATCTCTTATGTTTCCTCGGTAAAGGATCAACAATCACCCCCCCACCAATGGTCGTAACCGGCGAATAGCTCCTCAGGACAAATCTGTCTCCCGCCATGGCAATCGTTGGAGCTACCAGTATGATCTGCGCATTTCCCTCTTCTCCCGATGCGAGTTCTTCTCTGTCGAGGAGAATCATCCGGGCGATTACCTCGCTGGTTCCTGCATGAAAACGGACGAGACTCCTGTTTTTAATCTTTCTATCATGACCGGGAAGATATTTCACACGGACATCCAGCCGTTTAGAAAGACTAAAGGTATGGGGTCGGGCAAGAACATCCCCCCTCTCGATGATTGCCTTCTCGACACCCTGAAGGTTGATGGCTGTCCTCTGACCTGCCTCCGCTAAGGATGCGGTTTGGTTGTGAATCTGAATACCGCGTATTTTTGCCAGTGTCCCGCGAGGTAAAACCGCAATTTCTTCACCTACTTTCACATTTCCCGATGTCAATGTCCCCGTAACAACCGTTCCGAAGCCCTTCATGGTAAAAACCCGATCAATGGGGAGTCTGAAAATTCCTGAATCAGAATCTTCGTCAATTTCTCCAGCCATGGAGCTCAGCGCATCAATTAACTCGGAGAGTCCCGCTCCTGATAGAGAAGACACGGGAATGAGGGGTGCATCTTCTAAAAAGGTTCCCTTAATAAATTGACTGACATCATCTTCTACAAGGTCAAGCCAGTCCACATCAACAAGATCGATTTTGGTGATGGCAACGATCCCTTTGTTGATACCCAGGAGAGTACAGATCTGCAGGTGCTCCCGCGTCTGGGGCATGACGCCCTCATCCGCTGCTATGACGAGAACCACCAGGTCGATTCCGGCCGCACCGGAAACCATGTTCCTGATAAATCGCTCATGACCGGGGACATCGACAACACCAAGAACATGCTGATCTCGAAGATACAAAGAGGCAAAACCAAGCTCAATGGAAATACCCCGCTCCTTTTCCTCCTTGAGTCTGTCTGTATCGACACCGGTGAGGGCCTTGATGAGCGCCGTTTTTCCATGGTCGACATGTCCCGCTGTACCGAGCACAATATGTTTCATGGAGGCAAGATAACAAACTCCCCGGGTTTTCACAATGACAAAAAGGTGTTCATAATATTTGTCTTGAAATATACATGATATATCTGATATAAAATCAGGTTTTATAAGGGTCTTTTATGAGAATACTTGGTCTCGACTACGGCAGCAAAAGGATCGGCGTTGCAATTTGCGATGAGCTGGGAATAACCGCCTATGGCATCACAACCATCATAAGACGTAACAGGAAGCAGCTTCTCGAAGCCTTGTCTGAGATTATCAAAAAATATAATGTGGAAAAAATCGTCGTCGGTTATCCGATCAGAATAGATGGTACTGCGGGTATTCAATGTGAAAAGGTCGATACGTTCTCAAAGGTGCTCGAAACTTCATTTTTACTGCCGGTGATCAAATGGGATGAAACCCTGACGACAAAGGAAGCGGAGGATATCCTCTTTCAGGCAAACGTTCGCAGGAAGAAAAGGAAAAGTGTCGTGGATCAGCTTGCCGCCACCCTGATTCTCAAAGGTTATATGGCATCCCTGAAATATGAAGTGAATATCCCGTAGAGGGGGCGCTTAAATTCATGAAAAGCTTAAAAAAAATCGTCCATAGAAACAGCAGGCGTGTCGCCTTTGCAATAACGGGGCTTTTCATCTTCGTGATTTTTTCCCTGTTGTTTTATGCCTTAACCCCACTGGATAACCGTAATGTCACTTCAATCGTTGATATTCCAAAAGGCACAAGCTTTATTCAGTCCGTAGATATTCTTGAAAATGCCGGCCTTGTAAAGAACAGATATATGTTCTATCTGCTCGTTATATCAAAAAATGTCCACCGCCATATCAGAGCTGGAGAATATGAACTGTCAACCTCCACGTCTCCCCTGGATATCCTGGATAAACTGGTCAGTGGAGATATTAAGTCCTACCCTGTTACCATACCTGAAGATTTCACGGTAAGAGAGATCGCAGCCCGCCTCGCATCATTTAAGCTGATTGATGAGAAGATATTCATGAGCCTCTCTTCAGATTCAAGATTCCTACATTCTCTGGGAATACAGAGCCCCTCTGTCGAAGGATATCTCTATCCGGACACTTATTTTTTCGACCGTTCCATGGGGGCAAGGGAAATTATCAATATGATGGTTGGGCGATTCTGGAAAAGTGTGACACCGGAAATGCGCAAAAGGGCAGTTGAACTTGGGATGACTCTTCCAGAAATTGTTATACTGGCATCCATAATCGGAAAGGAATCAGGTTACGGAAGTGAAAAAGCGTTAATATCTGCCGTTTTTCATAACCGGCTCAAAAAAGGCATGAAGCTGCAGAGCGATCCCACCGCCATATATAACATTGATTCTTTCGATGGACATGTTAAAAGAAGTCACCTGAAGAGAGAAACTCCTTATAATACATACGTTATTAACGGATTACCACCCAGCCCTATTGGAAATCCGGCCATTGATTCTACACGTGCCGCCCTCTATCCCGCCCCTGTTAATTATCTTTATTTTGTGTCCAACAATAACGGTTCCCACAATTTTTCATCCAATCTCAAAGATCACAATAAGGCCGTCTTAAGATATCAAATCGAAAGAAAAAAAGAGTAATTTTTTTCTTGACAAATAAAATATCCCTCCCGTATAGTTAGCCAACGTGGAGTAAAGTGGTTTTTTGTGGAGGGAATTACCAGATGTCTGTGTTCAGAGGTCAGTATCATCATAACATTGATGAGAAAGGGCGCATTATTTTCCCGGCAAAGCTCCGAGAAGTTTTTTCCGAGAAATACGACAACAGACTCATCATTACGAACTGGGACAACTATTTAATGGTATTCCCCTACGATGAATGGCGTGTCATCGAGGAAAAGGTCAGCCACCAGTCCATATTAAGAAGAGAGGTCAGGGCATTTCAACGGTTTTTTATGTCGGGCGCCGTTGATTGTTCATTTGACAGCCAGGGAAGGGTCCTGATTCCGCCCAACCTAAGGGAATACGCCGCCCTCGAAAAAGACGTCGTGCTGGCAGGCATGATTAAAGTCATAGAGCTCTGGAGCAAAGAACGTTTTGATGAAGAAATGAAGAAGGCCGCAAGTGACGTCGATAGTTTCAGCACCTATATGTCGGATCTCGGAATATAAAAAGGCTTATGAAATGGCGGTCTTTCACATTCCGGTCATGCAAAGAGAAGTGGTTCAATTCCTTCAGTGTCGTCCGGGAGGCATTTACGTGGACGGAACCGTCGGAGGAGGAGGACATGCTTATGAGATTCTTAAAAACTCGGCTCCGGACGGCCTGTTGATCGGTATCGATATGGATGACGATGCCCTCCATGAATCAGAGAGGCGATTGATTGACTTCAAAGAAAGGACTTTTCTGGTAAGAGGTAATTTTGCTGAGATAGATCACATCCTGCAGAGCATGAATATTCCAAAAGTAGATGGAATTATTCTCGATCTCGGAATGTCATCTCATCAGATTGAAACGGCGGAACGGGGCTTCAGTTTTACGTTAGACGCTCCCCTCGACATGCGCATGAATCGCAGCGGCAGTTTGAACGCATACGACCTCGTCAACTCATTTACGGAAAAAGAATTAGAAAACATAATAAGAAACTATGGTGAAGAAATGATGGCTGGAAGGATCGCAAGGGCGATCTCGGCGCGCAGGAAGATATCTCCCATCAGGACGACAGCCGAGCTTGCCGGCATCATCACCAAAACGCTACCCTCAAAATTCAGGAAAAGACGGATCCATCCCGCAACCAAAACCTTCCAGGCCGTGCGAATATACATTAACAAGGAGCTTCTAAACCTCCACCAGGGCATTGATTGCGGAATTGATATGCTCCATACCTCAGGCAGACTTTTAGTTATTTCGTTCCATTCCTTGGAAGACAGAATTGTAAAAAATAATTTCCGATCCTGGGATAAGGGGTGCACCTGCCCTCCAGATTTCCCCACGTGCACCTGTCAAAGAAAACCTAAGTTGAAGGTGCTGACGAAGAGACCGGTTACACCGGCTGAGGATGAAATATTATCCAATCCCAGGGCAAGAAGCGCCCGACTCAGGGTTGCCGAGAAGGTATAAGTGATGCAGTCAGAAGAGGCAATTAAGCGGAACGTCTATGACGACCATGTGAAAACACAGGCGGGCGTGAAATATTCCACATTTATTCTCGTCGCGCTTGCACTGATGGCTGTCGCTCTTATCTATGTGTGGTCCCACATCCATATGACGGAACTGGAATATTCCGTCGCAAGAGAAATAAGTATAAAAGAAAAACTCCTGGATGAGCAGAGAAAGCTGAAGGTTGAACAGGCGACCTTGAAATCACCCCAGCGAATAGAGGCAATCGCAAAGGAAAAACTTGGAATGGTCTATCCTGAAAGGGATCAGGTCATCATCTTGAAGTAACCGGGGAAGGAATAATGACCGGCGAAGCGAAAAAATGGCTGAAATTCAGGATTTTCACACTCCTTGTATTTTTCCTTGTTCTTTTTGTCGCCTTAATATCGAGAGCATTCCAGATCCAGGTGCTTTCAAGAGAAAGCCTCAAATCGCTTGCGGCACGACAACACATCAAAACTCTGCATATCGAGCCCGAAAGGGGCATTATTTTTGATCGCAATGGAGAGAAACTGGCGGCAAGTATCCTTGTAGATTCTATATGCGCCGATCCGTCAAAAATCAGTAATCCATCTGAGGCTGCCGTGAGTCTGGCATCCATCCTCAAAACAGATAAGGATACGATTCTCAAAAAACTGTCAGGATCGAAAAATTTCTGCTGGCTGGCCAGAAAAATCCCTCCCGATCAGGCAGCCAGTGTTGAAGCGTTGAATATCGACGGTGTCTTTTTAACCAAGGAACCAAAACGCTTTTATCCCAATGGTGAACTCGCGGGTCGGCTGATCGGATTTGTCGGTCTGGATTCCACGGGTCTTGAAGGCATGGAGTTAAAATACGAGAACTACCTGAAGGGTTCGCCTGAAAATTTGATCTGGGCGCGTGACGCCAAGGGAAAAAGACTCTATCCGCGGGTTGAAAATACGGCCGCAAAAAAAGAGGAGAGTTATAATCTCATTCTAACGATCGACAGCAGAATCCAGCACCTTGTAGAAACAAAGTTGAGCGAGGCCATTGCGTCAAAAAGTGCAAAGGGCGGTTTCGCCGTCGTTATGGATCCCAAGACAGGTGAAATACTTGCCCTTGCCGATCAACCGGGGTTCGATCCGAACAAGTTCGGAAGTTATAACGTTGGGAAAGGAAAAAACAAGGTCATCACGGATTGTTTTGATCCCGGATCAACCTTCAAACCTTTTCTTGCCGCTGCTGCCCTTGAGGAAGGTATTGCCAAAGAAACAGACCGGTTTAACTGTGAAAACGGCGCCTATGCAATTGCCGACAGGGTTATCCACGAAGCAAACAGAAAAAGATATGGATCTCTCGCTTTTCGCGATGTCATCAAATATTCAAGCAATATCGGCTGCGTGAAGATTTCGGAGAAATTAGGAAAAGAAAAATTTTATGACTACATTACAAAATTCGGATTCGGCTCCAAAACGGGAATTGATCTTCCCGGCGAATCCGGCGGTCTCCTCAGGCCGGTGCATAACTGGACAAGGGTCGATACGTCAACCATTGCGTTCGGTCAGGGTGTTTCCGTAACGGCCATCCAGCTCATTACGGCACTTTCCGCCATTGCAAATCAGGGAGTCCTCATGAAGCCTTATATCGTCCGGGCCATCGTGGACAAGAAAGGCCAGATCGTCAAGAAAGTCGCCCCGACTCCCGTTAGAACGGTCATATCACCTGCAACGGCAAAAAGAATGACGGCCATCCTTACAGGAGTCGTCGGGGATGACGACGGAACAGGCAAGAGGGCGCAAATCATGAACGTGTCGGTAGCGGGAAAGACAGGAACCTCGCAGAAATTCGATTTTAGCAGGCGGGTTTATTCATCCGAGAGGGTTCGAACGTCATTTATGGGCTTCTTCCCATCAGAAGATCCACAGGTGGCAATCCTGGTAACGCTTGATGAACCGCAAAGAGACAAGTGGGGAGGAGTGGCGGCGGCGCCCGTTTTCAAAAACATCGGCGAACAGATTCTGACCTGTTTTAAGACCAACATCAGAGAAACCCCCTCTCCCGCCCCGGAGGAGGAAAAAATAAACAACGGTGTAAAAATAAGACTGGTTTCTTTACCAGGCTCTGTAAACAGTCAAATCGCTTCGGAGGACGATTCCATCATGCCCGATTTCAGGGGTATGAGCATGAGAGATACCCTGAAAATGGCAAAGGAAAAGGGGATTGAGATTCAGGTAATGGGTAGCGGCTGGGCGATCGGCCAGGACCCGAAACCCGGGGCTGTAATCCCGTCCAAGCGGACCTGTGCCATTCATTTCAGCACGGGCAACTGAGAGGTTTATGTGCACGTACGTGATCTGTTGAAAGATTTTGAACCGCTTCATATCGCAGGGAATTACTCCGGCAATGTTTCAGCCATTTCTTATGATTCCAGACACTGTGAAAAAAACAGCCTGTTTGTGGCCATCCCCGGTTTAAAAGTTGATGGCCATAATTATATCACAGAAGCCGTTGCACGGGGGGCGCGATTTATTGTTTACGAAAGAGATTATCTGCCTCCATCCGGTATCACGGCCATCAAGGTTCGGGACAGCCGACGTGTTCTTGGAATCCTGGGAAGAAATTTCTACAATGACCCTTCTGCCGGTATGTGTCTTATCGGCGTCACAGGTACAAACGGGAAGACAACAGTTACGTATCTTTTGGAGTCTATTCTTAAAGCAGCTGGCTTCAAGGTCGGGGTCTTGGGAACGGTCAACTATCGTTTTAATGAAAAAGTATTGCCTGCTCCGAATACCACGCCGGAATCTTACGAGATGCAAAAAATCCTCAGAATCATGGCAGATGCCGGCATTACCCATGTTATTGCAGAAGTTGCCTCTCATGCCGTTGATTTGAAAAGGGTTGATGATTGCTCCTTTGACATGGGTATCTTCACCAATTTATCCCGGGATCATCTGGATTATCACGGAACGATGGAAAACTACTTTCTTACCAAAAAGCGATTCTTCGACGACATACTTCCTTCCGGGGGAAAGCACCGAAAATTCATGATTCTAAACGGTGATGATCCTTGGGGGCAGAGGCTCTTTAGGGAAGTCCGGACAGACGTTCCCTCACAGACATTCGGAATTGAAACCGAATGCGACATGACGGCTGATCCATTCACCCTTTCATTGGAAGGAATCAAGGCGAGAATTCATACAGCGCCGATTTCCTTTGCCATAGTCTCCCCTCTTATCGGAAAATTCAACTTGTATAATATCCTGGCGGCCGCCATGGCAGCTGTGTCACTGAATATCCCGGAAAATTTTATCCGGACAGGCGTTGCAAAATTAAAAAAAGTGCCGGGGCGTCTTGAAAAGATCAGCAAGTCGGACGAACCCGCTGTTTTTGTAGATTATGCCCATACCGATGACGCTCTCAGGCGGGTGCTTCAGAACCTGGCGGCATTTAAGAGGAGAAAGATTGTCACCGTATTTGGATGCGGCGGTGACAGGGATCGCGGGAAGAGACCTCTTATGGGAAAGGCGGCTGTTTCATTCAGCGATATGACCATCGTGACATCTGATAATCCGAGAACAGAGAATCCCCTTGCCATCATCAGAGAAATAGAAAAGGGAATTCGTGAAATACCCGTTAACAAGATTTCACCAGAAACCCTCAACAAAGAGTCGGATGAAAAAAGTTATACGATTATACCGGATCGGAAGAAGGCCATCGAAAAGGCTGTTTCCCTTGCCGCTCCTTCAGATATTGTACTCGTCGCCGGAAAGGGACATGAAAATTACCAGATTGTTGGAGAGGAGCGGATGCCCTTTGACGACAGAAAAATAGCAAAAACTGCCTTGAAGAACAGAAGCGGCAAAGGGGGCGTGACTTGAAGTCACAACAATCCACACCTATCTTTCAGGGTCAGGAGATCCTGACCGCCACAGGAGGAATCCCCGTCCAGGGAAATCTTGCAGGACACTTACGCGGAATTTCAACAGATTCGAGGCAGATTACCCCCGGAAGCCTCTTCATCCCCCTGAAAGGGGAAAGATACGATGGACATGACTTTCTCGCCGCCGCCGTAAGAGGAGGAGCTGCCGGCTTGCTGGTTCAGAAGGATTCCGAGACAAAGCGCCTCTCGTTGGATAAAGATATAGCCATTATCCTCGTTGAGGATACACTGAGAGCCCTGGGAGACATAGCCCATTACTGGCGGAAGAAGTTCACCGCATCTGTCGTCGCCATTACGGGCAGTTCCGGAAAAACAACCACCAAAGAGATGATAGCGGACATTGCCGAACTGACAAAAAACGTCATCAAGGCACAGGGTAATTTTAATAATCTCGTGGGCGTCCCCATAACGCTCCTGACGCTTTCCGGTCAACACGACGTGATGATTCTGGAAATGGGAACAAACAGACCGGGAGAAATTGAAAGGTTAACCCGCATTGCCGAACCGGATATCGGACTGATCACCAACATTGGTCCCGCCCACCTGGAGGGTCTTAAATCCCTTGATGGGGTGAGGGAAGAAAAATGCGACCTCTTCCGGAACATGGCAACTTCCGGGATCGCGATCATGAACATGGATGACGATTCCATACGGACGTCCGCCCATATCTGGCGGGGGAAGAGGATTACCTTCGGGCTTTCCGAGGATGCCGATGTCGCTGCCGAAAATATCAGAAAAGAGGGAGCACGGGGGGGCAGCTTTACCCTCAGAACAGGAGGAATCCGACAGGAGATTCATCTGTCAGTAACAGGAGAACATAATATCTATAATGCCCTTGCTGCCGCCGCATCTTCTTGGGCCCTGGGAATTGAACCCCCGACCATCTGTCAGGGTTTGACGGCATTTACGCCGTTATCCGGACGGATGGAAATCTGCCAATTGAAGAACGGCGCATTCATCATCAATGATACATACAATGCCAATCCTGCATCGGTTCGGGAAGCCCTGAAAACGCTGAATGACTTGCGGGGGAATCACAGAAGCACGGTGATCCTTGGCGACATGCTGGAACTCGGAGATCGGGCTTACGAGATGCATGAAGGTATCGGGAGTCTTATGGCAGACACTGGGGTCGGCACGATTTTCCTCAGAGGAAGGTTCTCCCGGGCGACGGCAGCAGGGGCTCTCAAAAGAAAAATGCCAGGAAACCGGATATTTTTTTTCGAGACCCCGGAAGAGGTCATATCGCACCTAAAACCGACATTGCAAGAGGGTGACTGGATTCTCGTGAAGGGATCAAGAAGGATGAAAATGGAAGAAATCGTCCGGATAATGGTTACAACATTCGGAGTTGATACGGTTTAATGGCTGAAGGAGAACCATAAAGTGCTTTATCATCTGCTATATCCGCTCCATACAACGTTTTCCTCGCTTAATGTCTTTCGCTACATTACGTTCAGGACCATTTATGCGACTGTCACGGCTCTGATTATCTGCTTCGTCATCGGCCCCTGGCTGATAAAAAAACTCCAGTCTCTCCAGATTGGCCAACCCATCCGGGATGACGGACCCCAAACGCACCTGTCCAAAAAAGGCACGCCGACCATGGGAGGCATTCTGATCATATTTGCCGTTGTTGTCTCCACTCTTCTATGGGCAAATCTGACGGTCGACTACGTGTGGCTCACCATCCTGGTCATTGTTGGATTTGGTCTTATCGGATTTCTCGATGATTACAAAAAACTTTCAGGCCAGAACAGCCGGGGAATATCGGGGAAATTCAGACTGGCCGGGGAAGTGGTGATCGCCCTGTTCATCAGCATCATTCTTTACCTCAAGCCCGGATTCACATCAAATGTGACCATTCCATTTTTTAAAACCGTCTTGCCCGACCTGGGCTGGGGATATATCATCCTGTCGACCTTTATCATTGTCGGCGCCGCCAATGCCGTTAATCTGACGGACGGGTTGGACGGACTCGCTATCGGACCGACGATCACATGCTTTATGACCTATCTCCTTTTTGCCTATTTTGCAGGCAACATCAAAATATCCAGTTATTTGCAAATCCCTTATGTTGCCGGAACAGGTGAGCTTGCCATTCTCTGCGGCGCCGCATTCGGGGCAGGGCTCGGATTTCTCTGGTTCAATACCTATCCCGCCCAGGTATTCATGGGTGACGTGGGGTCACTTTCCCTTGGCGGCGCCCTGGGAACCATTGCCGTAATTACAAAACAGGAAATCCTCCTTGCCATTGTCGGTGGAATATTTGTGATCGAGACCTTCTCGGTCATTTTTCAGGTAGGCTGGTTCAAGATGTCCAACGGAAAGCGCATATTCAGGATGGCGCCGATCCATCATCATTTTGAGCTTAAAGGATGGGCGGAACCTAAAGTCATTGTCCGTTTCTGGATCATATCGATCCTTCTGGCCCTTCTTGCCATAAGTACCTTGAAGTTGCGGTAAAGGAAATTATCATGAATCTTCATAACCAAAGAATTTTAGTGATCGGCCTCGGGAAAACGGGTATTGCCGCCATCCGTTTTCTCGCCGGGCGGGGCGCTAAAGTCGTGGCAACCGACGAGAAGCCCCTGGAAGAATTGAGAGGCGCCGTGGATGATCTCGGAAGGCTGCACCTGGATGTGGAATTCGCCAGGTATGATCCGGATGTTCTTTCCGGACTGGATATGATTATTCCTTCCCCCGGCGTGCCTCCCTCAAACGTTCTGTTATCCGAAGCCGCAAGAAGGAAGATATTGATTTTGAGTGAGATCGAAATTGCTTACCGATTTTTGAAAACCCCCATGATCGCCATCACGGGAACCAACGGAAAAACGACGACAACAACCCTCATCGGAAAGATCCTTTCCATGGAAGGGAAAAACGTTTTTGTCGGAGGCAACATCGGCAATCCCCTCATAGGTTATATCGATGGAAAACAGGACGACGACTATGTGGTCGTTGAAGTAAGCAGTTTTCAGTTACAGTGGGTCCAGCAATTCCGTCCCCATATATCCATCCTCCTTAACACAACCTGTGACCATGTCGATTACCACGGAACGTTCGAGGCCTACCGAATGACAAAGGAAATGATTTTCAAAAACCAGACGCAGGGGGATATCGCCATCCTGAACGGGGATGAACCGGATGCGATGGAGCTTGCGGAGAAGCTGACGACAGACGTTCTCTTTTTCAGCTCTATGAAACAGGTGTCGAAAGGAATGTTTCCCGACGGCGACCGATTGGTGTATCGGTCATCCGACGGCACGCGGGAAGATTATCCCATAGACATGATAAAGATTCCCGGTCTTCATAATGTTGAAAATGTCATGGCCGCGGTGATGGCTGCAAGGTCATGTGGGTGTTTACCCGCAAATATCGTGAGGGCCATAGAAGATTTTAAAGGAATCGCTCATAGAATTGAATTTGTTGAAGAAAAACGCGGTGTGGTTTTCTATGATGACTCCAAGGGGACAAACGTGGGCGCCGTTGTTCGCGCACTGGAAACATTTTCCCGGCCCATCATCCTGCTTCTCGGCGGCAGGGACAAAGAAGGTGATTTTGAAACCCTGTCTCCTCTCATCAAAGAAAAAGTCAAGGAACTGGTGCTTTTTGGTGAGGCGAGGTCAAGAATAAACGACCTGATCGGCGGAATGGTGAAAACCACACCCGTCGCCACCCTTAAAGAAGCAACCGAGATTGCCTACCGGCATTCCGTAATCGGGGATGTGGTATTGCTGTCCCCGGGATGTGCAAGTTTTGACGAGTTCTCAAACTATAGGGAACGTGGTAATTTTTTCAAAGACACTGTAAGGAATTTGTGAAAATGCAAATCTTTTCCTTAACAGGAAAGAAGCCTGACATTATTCTGCTTCTCGTGACACTTGTCCTGGTAACCATCGGGACAGTCATGATCTACAGTTCAAGTTCCATTATCGCTATGGAACGGTTTAAAGACGGACAGTTTTTCCTCAAAAAACAGATCTTTTTTGTCCTCCTCGGGCTGGGACTTATGGTTTTCATGACAAAGATTCCCTTCGATCAACTCAGAAGATTGGCCTATCCAGGCATTTTCGTATCGGTGGTACTTCTTTCACTGATTCTGATCCCCCATGTGGGAATTCGAGCCGGCGGCGCCACCAGGTGGCTGAGATTGGGTATTTTCTCATTCCAGGTTACCGAAATGGTCAAAATTGCCATGGTCCTTTTTCTGGCACATTTACTGACAAGAAAAATCAAGCACGTCACTGAATTCAAGAGAGGTGTACTGATCCCCCTCTCTGTCACCCTGCTCATTGTCGGCCTGATTATCCTGGAACCGGATTTCGGGACGGCTGTAATCATCACGACGATCCTGCTGCTGATGCTTTATCTGTCCGGATGCAGAATAGCGCATTTAGCAGGCCTCGCTGCCCTTTTTGCCCCGGTCGGCTTGTGGCTGATTTTTCATAAGAGCTACCGATTGGAGCGGCTGATGAGTTTTCTGGATCCGTGGAAAGATCCGAAGCATTCGGGATTTCAGATTATCCAGTCTCTCCTTTCCTTCGGCTCCGGTGGAACATTTGGTGTTGGAATCGGGGATGGCATGCAAAAATTATTTTATCTGCCTGAGCCTCATACGGATTTCATCCTGTCCATCATTGCTGAAGAAAGTGGCTTTATCGGGGTCGCCATCGTCATTTTCTTCTTTGTCGTGTTCATTGTCCGAGGATTCTTGATTTCCTTCAAGGCCCCTGACCTTTTCAGTACCCTGCTTGCTGCCGGCTTGACCATGCTGATTGCCCTCGAGGCATTCATCAATATAGCCGGCGTGATGGGACTGATCCCCCTGAAGGGCCTGGCACTCCCCTTTATAAGTTACGGCGGGACATCGCTGATCATGTCCCTCACGGCAGTCGGTATTCTCCTGAATATTTCTTCTCATGCAACATGAAGGGAGACATCCGAAAACCTGAAACGTCCCGAAGGAATCCCGGAGAACGGCTGTGAAGATTATTATTGCAGGAGGGGGCACAGGGGGACATCTTTTCCCGGGAATCGCGGTTGCTGAGGAATTCTTAAAAAGAAACCGTCAAAACCATATCCTGTTCATCGGAACGGAGAGAGGACTGGAGAAAAAGATTCTCGGTAATCTGGGTTTTGATCTTTGCACCCTCGACGTGGAGGGCATCAAGGGCAGGGGTCTGATAAGAATATTCGGCGCCCTGTTCAAGCTGCCCCGGAGTATCATGCAGTCATACAGGGTCATCCGGGATTTCCGTCCGGGGATTGTAATGGGCGTGGGAGGTTATGCCTCCGGACCGGCGGTGATCACGGCCCATTTTATGGGCATCAGAACAGCCATCATGGAGCAGAATGCTCTTCCCGGAATGACCAACAGCATTCTGGGTAAATTTGTGGACAGGATATTTTTAACCTTTCCTGACACGGAAAAGCGGTTTCCCGATAATAAGACGACGGTCTGCGGAAATCCCGTCAGGGCATCTTTCTTTACGGAAAACCGGCATAGAACAGCAAACGAAGGGAAGTTTACCCTCCTTGTTTTCGGTGGAAGCCAAGGAGCTCATGCCATCAATAACGCCATCCTGGAGGCCCTTCCCCATTTGAAAAATATGGATCAGAGGCTGAGGATTATTCACCAGACAGGGGAGAAGGATATTGATAACGTTTTTCAGAACTATAAGAGGCATGGCGTGGATGCGGAAATTTTACCTTTTATCATGGATATGGCGCAGGCTTACAGATCTTCAGACCTGCTCATCTGCAGGGCAGGCGCTACATCGATTGCCGAAATTACGGCGACTGGAAAGGCAGCCATCCTGATTCCCTTTCCCTTTGCCGTCAATGACCACCAGACGAAAAACGCCGAGGTTCTTGTCAGGGCGGGCGCTGCCGTCATGATAGAAGAGAAGGACCTCGACGGGCAAAAGTTAGCGGAAACAATAGGATATCTTTGTCGACATCCTCACATCATTAAAGAGATGGAGGGACATTCTGCCGGTTTGGGAAACATAAAGGCAGCCTCCGACATTGTGGATATCTGCATAAAAATGGCTAAATAAAATTTTAAATATTTTTATGGATTAGATACAATATATAGTGTATGTGAATAACATTATACACAAGATACGGTAATTTAATCGCGGAACGTTAAATCAAACGGACGGCGTGTATTCAATGGATAAAGTAAAAAATAGCCACCGGAGAGATCTGATGCATAGAAAAGTGAAGAATATCCACTTTGTGGGTATAGGTGGCATCGGCATGAGCGGCATCGCGGAAGTACTTCTCAACCTGGGATACACCATCAGCGGTTCGGATCTCAGTCAGTCCGATATTACACAAAGACTGGCAGCCCTCGGCGCCAGAATTTTTGCCGGTCATGACGCCTCCCACCTGGGCGGCGCCGACGTGGCCGTCACATCCACAGCCGTTAAAGCGGATAATCCCGAAGTTTTGGAAGCCCATAGAAGAGGGATCCCCGTCATCCCCCGCGCCGAAATGCTGGCTGAACTCCTGAAAATGAAATTTTCCATTGCCGTATCGGGAAGTCACGGGAAAACGACCACCACATCCATGGTTTCCACCGTCCTCGCTCACGGAGGTCTTGATCCCACCATGGTCATCGGAGGGAAGCTTGCCAGTATCGGGAGCAACGCGAAAATGGGAAACGGAGAGGTCATTGTGGCCGAGGCCGATGAGAGCGACGGCTCCTTTCTCAAATTATCTCCATCGCTTGCAGTCATTACCAATATAGACCGTGAACACCTCGATTATTACAGGGACATAGAGGAAATCAAAGAGGCTTTTTTACAATTCGCCAATATCGTCCCCTTTTACGGTTCAACCATCCTTTGCCTTGATGATGAAAATGTAAAGACCATCCTGCCTAAAATTAAAAGAAAGACGATTACATATGGTCTCACGTCTCCGGCGGACTATCGGGCCGGTGACATACATTTTGCCGGTTCATCTTCCACATTTTCTCTCTTTTACAAGGAAGAGCCCTGCGGGGACGTAACCATAAATGTTCCCGGCAGGTTCAACGTTTATAATTCCCTGGCAACGATTGCCGTTGCCCGGGAATTCGATATGGAATTTTCAACCATTTTCGAGGGATTGAATCGCTTTGTCGGCGTCCACCGCAGACTCGAGGTCAAGGGAACGGCTCACGGCGTTACTGTGGTTGACGATTACGGCCATCATCCCACAGAAATCAGAGAAACCCTTGCTGCGGCGAGACAGGTATGGAAGGACAGGATCGTCGTCGTATTCCAGCCCCACCGCTATACCCGGACCAATGCCCTCTTTGAAGAATTTCTGACGTCTTTTCCGGATGCAGACACCCTGATCGTAACGGACATTTATGCAGCCAGTGAAGACCCTATACCGGGAGTGAATGCCCTGACCCTCTGCGAAGGGATTCGTCGTAGCGGCCATAGTGATGTCACCTACATTCCCGGTTTTGACGACATCGTAAACCACCTTGTGACCACGGCAAAACCGACGGATGTCATTATCACCCAGGGTGCGGGAAACGTCTGGAAAATCGGAGAGGCGTTTTTAAAAAGGTCAGGCCATGAACGTGCAAAATGAGCAGTTCCGCCGAACCTTGACGGATATAGTGTCCGGCAACATTCTATTTGACGAATTGGCGGAGCGACACACATCGATCGGAGTGGGCGGCAGGGTTGACGCCCTTGTTTTTCCTAAAAGCAGGGATGAACTGCGGCAGACCATCTCCTTCATAGGTAGTGTCGGGATACCCTTCATCCCCGTCGGTAACTGGACGAACCTGATCATAAAAGACGGCGGCTACCGGGGCGTCATCATTTCTCTTCAATGCATCAGCCATGTGGCCCGGACGGACAGGAACGCCCATCATGTTTCTGTTGATGCGGAAGCGGGCGCCTGCCTTTCAGATATTGTCCGTTTGTCTGCCGTTGAATCCCTCACGGGGATGGAGTTTTGCGCCGGCATCCCAGGCAGCGTCGGAGGGGCGGTCAGGATGAACGCCGGCGCTTATGGAAATGAAATCAAGGATGTAATTGAGACCGTCAGCGCTATGAACACGAATGGAGGCATTGCGGAATTCAAGAGAAAGTCTCTCAAATTCGAGTACAGACACCTGGAACTGCCGGAAGGATCTATCATCGTCAGCGCCTCATTCCTGCTATCTAAGGGAATTAAGGAAAAAATTCAGGATAGAATTCGCGAAATTCTCGAAATCAGGAAGGAAAAACATCCCCTGGAACACCGTAATGCCGGTTCCGTATTCAAGAATCCGAAGGGTATGCCCGCAGGTCAGATCATTGACGACCTCGGCCTCAAGGGCGCTCAGATCGGTGGTGCGAAAATATCGGAGAAACATGGAAATTTCATTGTCAATACGGGAAATGCAAAAGCGGCGGATATCCTGGCGCTGATGGATATGGTTAAAAAGAAAGTCTGGGAAGAGAGAGGCATCCATCTTGAACCCGAAATCAGGGTCATTGGAGAAAACGGATGAAAAACCGTTTCAAAACCAAACTGGAAACGCGAAAAAACCGTTTTAAGAGACACGGCAGGAGCATCCTGCAGGAAGTTTCCAAAGCTATCCTATTGGTTGTTGTTATTTTAGCGATCACAGCGACCATGATCCATGGCTACCATTATGTCGTCAATTCAACCTGTTTCCAGATCAAGGAAACGATTGTGAAGGGGTGCAAGGAGCTTACAGAAAAAGATGTATTAACACTCGCTGCTGTCAAACCTTTTCAAAGTCTCCTGTCTATTAATCTGGATGTGGTAACCAGGAGGATTGCCTCAAATCCATGGGTAAAAGACGTTTATATCGGAAGAGAACTGCCCAACCGGCTGGTTATCGAGATCCGCGAAAGAACGGCAGTTGCTCTGGTCAAGCGGGACCGCGGTTTTTATCTGCTGGACCACGAAGGTATTCCCTTTAAAAAACTCCAGAATGGCGATGAAACGGACCTTCCTGTGCTGAGCGGATGTTACGCTGAAGATAAAACGAATGTCCATCTTTTAAACAAATCCTTGGAACTGTTGAGTTTCCTTTCAAACTTAAAAGATTTTCCGGCAATAAGCCGGGTTTCTGAGATTCACGGCCACGAGGTGTTCGGGCTCTCCCTCTTTACGGACAGCGGTCTTTGCCTTCAACTCGGATTCGACAATTATGATAATAAGTTAAAGCGCCTGGCGCCTGTCATGGCTGATCTGGACAGGAGGAATCTCAAACCGGGATATTTACTCATTGATCTCAGTGATCCTACAAAGATAACCGTTCAGAGAAGGAACGTCCTGGGGCCCGCGGCGCCGCCGGGATCAAAGAAAGAATTGAGAACATGACGTCCGTCAGCGGCAAATATTTAATGGATCAAAACGGGTGGTATCGTTGACTACTGCAGAAAGTCCGCAAAGGAGGAAATACAGACAAACTATGGCTAAGAAAGGGCATGTGATTGTCGGATTGGATATAGGCACCACAAAAACTTGTGCCGTTGTCGCTGAAATTACAGATACGGGCATCGACATTATCGGCATAGGATCCCATCCCTCGGACGGTCTGAGAAAAGGGGTCGTGGTCAACATCGAAAACACCGTAGAGACGATTAAAAAGGCCGTTGAAGAGGCTGAGCACATGTCGGGCTGCGAAATCAGCTCTGTGTACGCCGGTGTCGCCGGTGGACACATCAAGGGGCAAAACAGCCTCGGCATTGTCGCTGTCAAGGGTCGAGAGGTTGATGACGAGGACGTACAAAGGGCCATTGAGGCAGCGAGGGCCATTGCCATTCCCCTGGACAGGGAAATTATTCAAACCCTCCCCCAGAGCTTTGTCGTCGATGATCAGGATGGCGTCAGAGACCCGGTTGGAATGTCTGGCGTCCGCCTCGAGGCCAAGGTACATATTGTGACCGGATCCGTGACATCCATACAAAACATTGTTAAATCCGTTAACCGGGTCGGGCTGGAAATTAACGATATCATTCTGGAACAACTGGCATCCAGTGAAGCCGTTCTAAGTAATGACGAGAAGGATCTTGGGGTGGCCCTGCTGGATATCGGAGGGGGCACTACGGACATCGCCGTATTTTATGAAGGAAGCGTTAAACATACGGCTGTCCTGCCGGTTGGGGGAAATTATCTGACCAGTGATATTGCCACGGGGCTCCGAACACCACTTTCGGATGCTGAAAAAATAAAAATTAAATATGGCTGCGCCTTCGCATCATTGATTCCGAAGGACGAAGTCATAGAAGTTCCAAGTGTAGGAGGAAGAGAACCAAGAGGCGTTTCGCGACAGATCCTTGGCAGGATCATAGAACCCCGTATGGAGGAAATCCTTAATATGGCCTACAGGGAAATCGTCAAATCAGGTTATGAAGACATTCTGGCTGCTGGCATTGTGTTAACAGGGGGGACATCCATCCTGGACGGCATCACAGAACTGGCTGAACATGTTTTCAACATGCCGGTCAGGAAAGGGTATCCGACGGGTGTAGGAGGGCTGACGGATCTAATCAACAGTCCGATATATGCCACAGGCGTCGGGTTGGTTATGTATGGCAGTAAAAATCTGTCGAAAGACCCGAAGGGCGAAGGAAATATTTTTATCAACACAACAAGGAAAATAAAAAAGTGGTTTTTAGAATTCTTTTAATTGGGGAGGGAGGGTTATGTTTGAATTTGTTGAGTCAGATCCGGTAAACACGGCGAAAATTAAGGTGATCGGTATCGGTGGAGGCGGTGGTAACGCTGTCAACACCATGATATCGTACAATCTGAAGGGTGTTGAATTTATCGCGGCAAACACAGATGCCCAAGCGCTGAAAGCATCCGCTTCGCCGGTCAAGCTTCAACTTGGCGCCGAAGCGACAAAGGGTCTCGGAGCAGGCTCTGACCCTGAAGTAGGCAGAAGCGCCGCCATGGAAACAAAGGATATCCTGAAGGAATATCTCGAGGGGGCCGACATGGTTTTCATTACCGCCGGACTTGGCGGCGGGACTGGAACAGGAGGCGCCCCCATCGTAGCAGAAATCTCTAAAGAGCTCGGCATTTTGACCGTTGCTGTCGTCACAAAACCTTTTCACTTTGAAGGGAAAAAAAGGAATGTGCAGGCAGAAGAAGGAATCGCCGAATTGAGACAGATCGTGGATACCATTATCATCGTTCCCAATCAGAGGCTCCTCAGCCTTGGTGGAAAAAATCTATCTCTCCTGGAGGCCTTCAAGAGGGCGGACGATATCCTGTATCACGCCGTGAAAGGGATTTCTGATCTCATTATGGTTCCGGGATTGATCAATCTTGATTTTGCCGACGTAAAGAACATCATGTCCGGCATGGGAATGGCTCTCATGGGCACCGGTATCGCCTGCGGAGACAACAGAGCCATCGAAGCGGCACAGAAGGCGATATCCTCCCCACTTCTGGAAGATAACACGATCCAGGGAGCCCACGGCATTCTCCTCAATATCACAGGCGGACCGGATATGACCCTGTTTGAAATCAATGAAGCCTCTTCCCTGATCCAGGCGGAAGCTCATGAGGATGCGAATATCATCTTCGGAACGGTGGTGGATGAATCCATGGAGGATGAAATCCGCATCACCGTCATTGCGACCGGTTTTGAAGAAGCGGGAAAGAAAAAACAGACGCTGACAGGCATCTCCCGTATCGGCAGACATAAGAGAGAAGATCTGTCCATGCCGACCTTCATCAGGCAGGAAAAGCCCATTGAGAACATGAATGTGGTCAAGCTGGGCATGGTGGATGATATTGACCAGATGGACCTTGAAATACCGACATTCCTGAGAAGACAGGCGGATTAGCCGAAATTAAACATGTCATGGACCCTTAAAAGAAAATACAGCGGTCTTTTAACCCGTGAAGAAGGGTATCAAAAAAAAGTCTGGGGAAAATGTCTAACTGTTTGTATTACATATCCAAACACCTATCGCACCGGGATGTCCAGCCTCGGTTTTCAGACAATCTATGCACTTATAAATCGCCACAGCTCCTTCCTCTGTGAAAGAGCCTTCCTTCCCGATCCCGGGGATGACGTTTTCTTCACCCCGGGATCACCCCCCCTCTTCAGTCTGGAGTCACAGAAGCCCCTGTCAGATTTCGATATCGTTGCTTTTTCGATCTCCTATGAAAATGATTATCCCAATATTTTAAAAATTTTGGACATGTCAGGAATCACCCTCAGCGCTGCGGAAAGGAAAGAAAGGGAGCCCCTTGTTATCTGCGGCGGCATTGCCGTAACCCTCAACCCCGAACCTCTAACGGATTTTTTCGATCTTTTTCTCATCGGTGAGGGGGAAGAGATCCTGCCGGAATTTCTTGAGAAATTTGAACAGTCTTGTCGAGAAGGTCTTGGCAAAGACGAGATGCTCTTTAATATCCAGAAAGAAATTGAAGGAACATATTGTCCGAGGTTATACGCCGTCACTTACAGGTCCGACCATCTCATAGAGGAGATTAAGCCTGTCGACCCTTCATTACCGGAAAAGATTACAAAACGATGGATCAGGGATATAAACGCGTTCACAACGGATCAGTGCGTCATGACGCCTGATGCAGAATTTAAGGACATTTTTCTTACGGAAGTCAGCAGAGGATGCCGGCGAGGATGCCGGTTCTGTGCGGCGGGTTTTCTCTTCCGGCCCGCCAGATTCAGGAATCTTGAAACACTCGAGCCCTCATTTCTCCAGGGAATCGGGAAGGGGAAGAAAATCGGGTTGCTTGGGACTGCCGTCTCCGACCATCCGGACCTGCTTAATCTTCATGAGTACATCATGGGAAAAAATGGTAACGTTTCTTTAGGCTCCCTCCGGCTTGACCGCCTGGACGGGAAAATGGCGCTTCTCCTTCAGGAAACGGGTATACAAACGGTAGCGCTCGCTCCGGAAGCGGGCAGTCAGCGACTGAGAAACGTTATCAACAAAGGGATTACAGAAGAACAGGTCTTAAACGCCGTTGAATCCCTCATAGAACACGGCATTGTCAGGATCAGGCTCTATTTTATGGTAGGACTGCCGACGGAGACGGAAGACGATATTGAAGCCATCATCCGTCTCGTTAAGAAAATTAAACATCAGGCCGTGAAGAGAACGGAGGGGAAGGCGCCCTTCAGACGCATCACCATCAGCATCAATCAGTTTATTCCCAAAGCTGTGACGCCTTTTCAATGGTATCCTTTGGAAGACACCAATACGGTCCGGCGGAGGATCAGGAAAATTAAGAGCGTCCTTTCCAGGGAACCCTCTATAAAAATTATTCATGACATCCCGAAATGGAATTACATCCAGGCCCTGTTATCCCTTGGTGACAGGAAAGTAGGGAAAATTCTCCTGTCGGTTCATGAGAATGGAGGCAACTGGTCCAGAACCTTCAAAGAAATCAATGTGAACCCTGATTTCTATGTTTACCGTCGGAAGAACACCGGCGAAACCCTCCCCTGGGATTTTATCGATCATGGTGTCAGCAAACAGCTTCTCTCGGGGGAATTAAAGAAGGCGCTATCGACAGAATCATGAGCCGAAAACCCTTGAACATCGATGCTTGCCATGATATTTTGCGCTCTATAAAAAGAGGATTGGTCCATGGGAACCTTTAAGATAGCCACATACAATGTCAACTCCATACGTTCACGGCTCCACATTATCATCCCCTGGTTGCGCGAAAACAGCCCGGATGTTCTGTGCATGCAGGAAACCAAAGTCCACGATGACAAGTTCCCCATCCACGACTTTGAAGACGCGGGCTATCAGGTTGTTTTCAGGGGTGAGAAGCAATATAACGGCGTGGCCACGGCTTCTCTGAAAAAACCGGAAGCTGTCTCTTTCGGGTTTGAAGACGACGAGCCGTCCGACGAAGATCGCCTCGTCAGGGGAACCTTTTCGGGTATTTCCATATTGAACACCTACGTGCCCCAGGGACGTGAGCGAGAGAGTCAGCAGTTTGCATACAAACTCCGGTGGTTCAAACGTCTCAGGAAATATCTGGAAAAATCCTGCTCGTCCGCTATGCCCCTCGTCTGGTGCGGCGATCTCAATGTGGCGCCGGAGACCATTGATGTTCATGATCCCAGGAGACTTCTGGGCCATGTCTGTTTCACCCCTGAAGTATGGGAGGCCTTCGATGGCGTAAAATCCTGGGGATTTCAGGACATCTTCAGGAAATTTCATCCCGGAGAACCGGGTCACTACACCTTTTTTGATTACCGGGTCCCGGGATCTGTCGAAAGGGGACTTGGCTGGCGGGTTGATCATATCCTCGCCACGGGATCACTTGCGGAAAAATCAATGAATTGCGAGATTGACATGAACCCGAGGCTGGCGGACAAGCCATCTGACCACACGGTTCTCATTGCCGAATTTGAACTATCGTAAAGGGGCCGCTATGAAAGACGTGAATGACATCAAGAAAAAGAATGAAGAGATTGCTCGAAAATTCATGAAAATCGAAACATCCCTCCCCTCTTTTTCCGATGTGACGGAACTCTTTGAAACAATCCTGATCAAGATCGAAGAGGAATTCGATATTCCTTTTGTCTGGATTTCAATGATCAACAGGCCGTATCTGGCCGGTGTGATTCAGTCCCTGACAAGGTCAAAACTCCTGAAAGACCGAATCAATATCGTAGATGAAACATCGTTCTTCAGCCTCGTCGCAGACGGCACGAAACCGGTATTGGCCAACGAAGACCTGAAGCCTTTTTTCAAACTATTACCGAGAAAAAAGAAATTCTTTATCGGATCTCTGGCCGTGGCGCCCATTGCCCTCCACCAGGAAATTATCGGCAGCCTGAACCATGGAGACTTTAGCAGTCTTCGTTATCAACCCGATATGGATACGACCCTGCTTCACAGACTCGCATCAAACATATCCATCCGCCTGTCGGAAATCATCGCCTGCGAAAATATG
>JBAWYD010000001.1:0-49615 GCA_037143735.1 Deltaproteobacteria bacterium | reverse complement strand
AAGCGGACAACTCATTTGCTACAAAACCGGACAAGTCTATTTGCTCTTGACACCAGCAGCGAACAACCTTGCATAGAAACATTTTCCCACTATAATATCATGGAACCTATGAAAAGCTACCTGACCGCCGTTGAACGGAACCTCAAGGCAGGCAACGCCACGGAGCACACCCACCGCCCTGCCCTGAAGGAACTCATAGAATCCCTTGCCGAAAATATTACCGCTACCAACGAGCCGAAACGGGAAAAATGTGGCGCACCCGATTTCATCGTCTCCCGGCACGACATCCCCGTCGGATATATCGAAGCCAAGGATGTGGGCAAATCCCTGGACGCCGCGGAAAAAGAGGAACAGTTAAAGCGCTACAGGGAAAGCCTCGGTAATCTCCTCCTTACGGACTACCTCGAATTCCGCTGGTACGTAGCGGGCGCCCACCGCCTGACGGCCCGCCTTGCGAAGCTGGAATTTTCCGGCAAACTGAAGATCGACAAGGCAGGTGCCGCCCAGGTTGCGGAACTCCTCTCAGCCTTTTTTCACGAACGCGTAGCTCTGATTAATACGCCAAAGGATCTGGCCGTCCGCATGGCCTCACTGGCCCGTCAGACCCGAACGACGATCCTGAATGCCCTGAACGATGAAGGAGAGGAAGGCGCTCTCCATATGCAAATGGATGGTTTCCGGAAGGTCCTTCTGCATGATCTGACGGCGGAACAGTTCGCCGACATGTACGCCCAGACCATCTGTTACGGCCTCTTCGCCGCCCGCTGCAACACCCGCCTGGAAAAGGGAAATCATTTTATCCGGGAGCATGCCGCCTTCGATCTGCCCAAAACGAATCCCTTTCTGCGGAGACTCTTCAATTACATCGCCGGGCCGGACATGGACGGACGCATCGTCTGGATTGTCGATGACCTTGCGACCCTTCTGGACCGGACGGACATGGAAGGCATCCTCCGGGATTTCGGGAAGCGCACCCGCCAGGAAGACCCCGTCGTCCATTTCTACGAGACCTTCCTGACCGCCTATGATCCTAAGATGCGAGAGGCCAGGGGCGTCTATTACACCCCCGAACCGGTCGTTTCCTATATCGTCCGCAGCGTCGATCATCTGCTGAAAACCGATTTCTGCCTGCCGGACGGCCTGGCCGATACGGGCAAGATCAAGCTGACAAAACCAAAAGTTTCCTCTCCCCCGGCGGGAGAGGGGCAGGGTGAGGGGGGCTCGGAAATTCATCGCGTCCTGATTCTCGATCCGGCCGCAGGAACGGGAACATTCCTCCACGGCGTCATTGATCAGATTCATGACCACATCTGCAAAGCCGGTCAGGTCGGCGCATGGAGCGGCGAACAGGGTTATGTATCCCGGCACCTTCTGCCGAGGATTTTCGGCTTTGAACTTCTCATGGCCCCTTACGCCGTGGCCCACATGAAGCTTGGTCTCCAGCTTGCCCAATACGGCTATGACTTCGGCTCGGACGAGCGCCTCCGTATCTACCTCACCAACACACTGGAGGAGGCCTATAAAATCAGCGATATGCCTCTCTTCACCCGGTGGCTTGTCGAAGAGGTCAACGCCGCCGGTGCGGTCAAACAGGATGCGCCGGTAATGGTCATCCTGGGTAATCCGCCGTATTCATATGAATCCGCTAATACAGGAGAATGGATCAGCGCACTGATCCGGGACTATTATTCAGTGGACGGTCAGCCTCTGGGTGAGCGCAATCCGAAAGGGCTACAGGACGATTATGTCAAATTCATCCGCTTTGCCCAGTGGCGGATCGAGAAAACGGGTTACGGTATCCTTGCCTTCATCACGAATCACGGCTATCTTGACAACCCGACTTTCCGGGGAATGCGCCAAAGCCTCATGAACACCTTCGACGACATCTATCTCCTCGATC
Source organism: Deltaproteobacteria bacterium (assembly GCA_037143735.1). GTDB lineage: Bacteria > Desulfobacterota > Syntrophia > Syntrophales > UBA2185 > JAPLJQ01. The sequence continues at coordinate 47,715 of JBAWYD010000001.1, read as the reverse complement.
TCCACGGCAACAGCAAGAAGAAGGAGCGCTGTCCCGACGGCTCGAAAGATGAAAATGTCTTCGACATCCAGCAGGGTGTGGCCATCGGGATCTTTGTGAAAAAGCATAATGCCCAAGACCGCCCTTCCCGAATCCACCATGCCCACCTCTGGGGAATCCGCGAGGTCCATGAAAACACCCCGGATGGACGGAAGCTCTCCGGCAGCAAATATGCCTGGCTCTGGGAAAACGACATTCAGACCACAACCTGGGAAACTCTGACGCCCCAACCGCCGTTTTATCTTTTTGTGCCGCAGGATATCGCTTTGCTGCCGGAATACGAACGGGGATGGAAGGTTACGGATATGATGTCGATCTACTCAGTAGGAATAGTGACGTCACGCGACCACTTGGCCGTGCACATGACCTCCGAGGAAGCGAAAGAAAAGCTTGGTCGTTTTATTTCATTGCCACCTGAAGTGGCCCGTCAGGAATTGGACCTTGGCGAAGACTCACAAGATTGGCAAATAGCACTGGCCCAATCTGACTTGAAACAGACCGGACTTTCAGACAGTTCTTTGATCAGATTGGCCTACCGGCCTTTTGATGATCGTTTCACCTTCTATACCGGCCACTCGAGGGGATTTCACAGTAGGCCCCGGCCAGCCGTCATGAACCAGATGATTGGCGATAATATTGCTCTTTTAACAAGTCGTATGACAAAGGGCGAATCATTTGCCCATATCTATTTGACAAAGTTTCCGTCGGAGAAGATTCTTCTCTCTCCCAAAACATCAAATAACAGTTTCCATTTCCCTCTTTATCTTGAGAGCGAGTCTGAAACTTCATTGTTTAAAACAGACAATTCTTCTTCCCGCCGCCCCAACCTTGCCCCGGCGTTCATCGAGGATATTGCCGCCCGTCTCGGCATGGTCTTCATCCCCGACGGCAAGGGAGACCGGCAACAGACCTTCGGCCCGGAGGATATTTTCGCTTACATGTATGCCGTCTTCCATTCCCCGGCCTACCGCAGCCGTTACGCCGAGTTCCTCAAGATCGACTTTCCTCGCCTGCCCCTGACGTCAAACGCCGATTTGTTCCGCAATCTTTGCGGCATCGGGGAAGAGCTTGTGGCGCTGCACCTGATGGAAAAAACAATGCCGCTGATCACGGCCTACCCCATTGCGGGGGACAATCTTGTGGAAACGGTTCAATATGCGGAAGCTTCCCCCTCCCTCGATCCCTCCCGCCAGGGGAGGGATGGGTATAACGGGAGTTCCTCCCCAGATGGAAAGGAAGACAAGGGTCGGCATGGAGCAGGGCGTGTCTGGATCAACAAGACCCAGTACTTCGAGGGAGTGCCCCCGGAGGTGTGGGCGTTTCATGTCGGCGGTTACCAGGTCTGCCGGAAATGGCTCAAGGACCGGAAGGGCCGCCCGCTTACCTATGACGACATCACCCATTACCAGCGCGTCGTCGCCGCCTTGGCCGAAACCATCCGCCACATGGCGGCCATCGACGAGACCATCGACACCCACGGCGGCTGGCCGGTGAAATAATGAGCAGGTCCAACATCCATGAATTCATACAATAATCCTTGGAAAATACCCTGCGGAACCCATCCGACGAAAAAGCAAAGATAAGGTCCCGGTTCGCCACCCTGTTTTTATTTGACACTCAGGGAGGAACTCTCTATACAATGAAGGTCAGTGAATCGTATAATGGCTTCCGAAATCATTATTGAGAATGTAAGTCGTCACTTTAACTACACCATACTTCTTAATGGCTGTGACTCGGGAGAAGTGTTTCCATTAAAGGCCCATAGCGTCACCGTAGAATCCGGGAAACACGAAATATCATTCAAAGACAGTGATGCCGACAATCTCCCGACAAATTGCAGGCCCATACAGATCACCCTTGCAGACGCTAAAACACTTCATCTCAAAGTAACCACCCAAGACTTTTCAATCCGAATATATGACGAGCCCGGTACGCACCTGAATGGCAAGCGTGGTTTTCTCTGCGGTTATATCGCCGACGGCATTCACATTGAAAATCCGATAACATGAGAAATGGGCGCGTTCACCATGTGCATCATCCATGGAAACACATCTGCGGGATTAAACAGACCTTATGAGTTCAACAGACCCTGACCAGGAATCAAATTTCTTTGAGAAATTGCGTCACAGGCTGATCGGCGCGCCGCGAGACATCAACGAACCTTCCATCTTTCACAAGATATCCCTCATACCTGTTCTTGCCTGGATCGGCCTTGGCGCCGACGGACTTTCATCATCTTCCTATGGCCCCGAGGAGGCTTTCAAGGCACTGGGAACCCATACGTACATCGCTGTTTTCCTGGCCCTGGCAACAGCTTTTACCGTGTTTATCATTTCTTACGCCTACACACGCATTATTGAACATTTTCCCCACGGCGGCGGCGGTTATATTGTCTCTACCCATATGATCGGCAAAAACGCCGGTGTCATATCCGGATGCGCGCTTCTCGTCGATTATGTGCTGACCATCACCGTATCTCTGGCCTCCTGCGGCGACGCCTTCTTCAGCTTTTTACCCATTGCCTTTCTCAAATACAAAGTGATCTTTGTCGTCTTCTTAATCTTTCTGCTCGTTGTCATGAACCTGAGGGGCGTAAAAGAATCCGTAACCCTCCTTGCGCCCATATTCATTATCTTCGTTGTGACCCATGTTCTGTTGATCGGTTACGGCCTGCTGAGTCATGCCGACCAGTTCGGGATCGTTACACAGGAGTTCAAGGGAGCATTCAGACAGGATCTGTCAACGATCGGCTATATCGGCATGCTGGCAATCTTTCTCCGGGCCTTTTCCATGGGAGGAGGCACCTATACGGGAATCGAGGCAGTCTCAAACGCGATGCAGCTCATGCGGGAGCCGAAGGTGCAAACGGGCAAGCGGACGATGGTATACCTGGCGACATCGCTCGCCGTCACTGCGGGCGGGCTGCTTTTGTGTTACTCTCTTTTTCAAATTAAACCTGTCGAAGGCAAGACGTTGAATGCCATTCTTGCCGATCTTACTTTCAGCAACTGGCCAATGGGAGGATGGATTGCGCTGATTACCATACTCTCTGAAGGGGCTCTCCTCATGGTGGGCGCCCAATCCGGATTTGCAGGCGGGCCAAGCGTCATGGCAAACATGTCGATTGATTCATGGCTTCCCCGCCGTTTTGCGTCATTATCAGAGCGGCTCACCATGCAGAACGGCGTTCTCCTGATGGGCGGCGCCGCCCTCCTGGTGCTGCTTTACACCGGCGGTTCGGTATCCGCCCTTGTCGTCATGTATTCCATCAACGTGTTCCTTACATTTTCTTTATCCCAGTTCGCCATGGCAAGTTTCTACATACGAAACAGGACCAGGGATACCGCATGGAAGAGACACATTGTTATACATGTCATTGGCCTGATTCTCTGTCTTACCATCCTATTCATCACCGTTTTCGAGAAATTTGAAGAGGGCGGCTGGGTGACCCTCCTCATTACGTCCGTGGTGATTGGATTATGTTATCTCATTCGCGGACACTACCGGAAAGTGCGTCGGGGAGTTCGTCAACTTGAGGAAATTGTTTCAGCCCTTCCCGCCGGCGGCCACCCCAACAGCGAACCGGTAGATCCAAAGGAAATGACTGCGATTCTGCTTGTCAGCGGATTCAGCGGTTTCGGAATTCATGCCTGGATTTCCGTTATCCGCGAATTTCCAAAATTATACAGGAATTTCATTTTTGTCTCTGTCGCCGAGATTGATTCGGGTTCTTTTAAAGGTGTCGCCGAAATAGAAGCCCTGAAGGCATCCGTTCAAAATAACCTGAAAAAATACGTCGAACTTGCCCGCTCATACGGATTCCCTGCGGATTACAGAATGGATGTGGGAACAGACGCCGTTGAATCGGCAACACACATCTGCGAATCTCTCGTGAAGGACTTCCCCAGATCCACGGTTTTTGCCGGCAAACTTATCTTTCGTCAAGAACGCCTTTTCCAGAAGATTCTCCACAATGAAACGGCATTTGCCATTCAGCGTCGGCTCCAGTGGAACGGCATCACAACGGTGATACTGCCCGTGCGCGTCGATATATGAACAGTTAAAAGTGCTTAAAGTAGTCGCAAGCGTTGGCTTGCGTAACAAATTGTCGAGGTAATATATGAATGCCTTGAAACAAATATGTTCCTTATGGTAGTTTGCCGGTTATGATTGCGTCAAGAAAAAGTGTTTTATTCATACCGGTCATCAGCCTTCTTTGCATCATCCTGGTTTACGGATGCGGCCTTCCCCGCGACAAAGACCGTAAACCGGAGAAGCGAAAAATGCTGGTCACCGCCTATGACGCAGGCCAGAAGTCCACGGGATGGAAGCATAAATGGGGATGCTGTCTCCTGCCTCCCGTGTACGCCTACGGGCCCCGTGAAGGAGAGAGAAAAAAGGTGGGGATTACATCCGACGGAACCAGGGCGAAAAAGGGAACCATCGCCGCGGATACCAGCCGCTACCCCTATGGGACGAAGATGTACGTCCCCGGGTACGGCTGGGGAGAAGTTCATGACATCGGGAGCGCCATCAAGGGAGATCATATCGATGTCTTCTTCCCCGACGAAAAAGACGCAAAGAAATGGGGCAAAAAATACCTGGATGTGATCATCCAGCGACCTTAAAAATGATGGAGATTTACAATGGAATTTTTCTTTAATCCCGACGGGATTGCCATAGTTGGCGCGACGCCGAACCCACTCAAGGGCGGCTACGCCATCCTGAAAAATATCATGACGGGCTACAAAGGGAATATCTATCCCGTCAATCCCCGGTATGAGGATATTGACGGCCTGCGATGCTACCCAACAGTCAGCGCCATTCCGGGGCATGCTGACCTGGCTATTGTCTTCGTCCCCGCAAATCAGGTCCCGGCGGCTGTCGAAGCTTGCGCCGCCAGAGGAATCCGGGGAGTCATGATAGAATCAGGAGGCTTTGCGGAAACGGGGCAGGAAGGCAGAAGGCTCCAGCAGTCGCTCAAAGATATTGCCGATCAAACGGGCATCCGCCTGTGGGGGCCCAACTGCATGGGGCTCGTTGACGCCGTCCACCGCCATGTATTCTCCTTTATGGATCCAGCCTCGCTCCAGCAGGGTCTTCTTCCCGGTATGGTGTCTCTCGTCGTTCAGAGCGGCTTGCTGTCTGCAGGGTTTCTCGTCGATCTTATGAGTCATGGCGTCATGGGCATCAGCAAGGTATGCTCCATCGGCAACAAAATAGACGTCAACGAAAACGATCTGATGGCCTATCTCCTGCAGGATCCGGCCACCGCCGTTGTGGGGCTTTATCTGGAAACATTTTCCGACGGCAGACGGTTTATGGAACTATGCCGCCGGAGCACAAAGCCCGTTGTGGTTCTCACGGGAGGAAAAAGTAAAAAAGGGGCGGAAGCGGCGTTAAGCCATACGGCGTCCCTGGCGGGAAATCATCGGATCACCTCCGGTGTTCTGGCCCAGGCAGGCGTCATTGAAGCTCGAGACTTCAAGCAGATGACCGACATCTGCCGCTCTTTAGCCCTTGTCCCCGCCGGGTCCGTCAACCGGGAAGGCCGTATCGCCGTTCTCACCTTCAGCGGCGGTTCGGGCATCCTTACGTCGGACTTTGCAGAGGAATTCGGTCTTGCCGTTTCGGAGCTTTCTTCCACAACCAAAGAAGCCCTGTCCCACCTCTTTCCGGACTGGATGCCAGCCTCCAATCCCGTTGATCTATGGCCTGCCCTGGAAAAGCACGGAGGAAGCGACGTTGACGTGTACAGCCGGGCGCTCTCAGCCGTCCTTGCTGATCCTGGTGTCGACGCCGTTATTTTGCACGCCTTCGCCGGCAATCTCCGGTTAAAGCTTGACCTGGACGATACAGCCAGGCAGCGTCACACTTCGGGAAAACCTGTCTTCATCTGGCTTCTGGGCAGGCGAGAAGAGGCTTTTCTTTTCAGGATTGAAGCCTTGTCTTACGGCATCCCCGTCTTTGAGGAACTTTCTCGTGCGGTGGAATGCCTGTCTGCCGTCGTCCGCCAGCGGCAGCACGATGAAATCGCAAGCTTGCCGCCGGTGAAGGGGATCACATCCTCTCTGTCCGGCGACCTGAATGAATTGATCAATACGACTGTGGGACCTCTCAATGAATACGACTCGAAGCGTATCATCAGGGCCTGCGGCATCCCCACCGTGGAAGAGGAAATCGTCGCCGATTCATTGCAGTGCGAGAAGACGGCCCGACAGATAGGATTCCCCCTTGTCATGAAGGGGATGCAACCCGGAGGCATCCACAAGACAGAACTGGGCCTGGTTCATTTGAACATCACAACGCCTGAGGCAGCCTGCCGGGTTTTTGATATCCTGAAGAAAAAGATGGGCCCATCGGGACGGGTCCTGATCTATAAACAGGTGGAGGGGAAGGTTGAGATCATTGCCGGGCTGGTGCGGGACCCCCAGTTCGGCCCCTGTGTGATGCTGGGAATCGGCGGTATCATGGCAGAGATTATAGGAGACGCTGTTTTCGCTCTGGCCCCCCTGACTAAAAAAGAAGCCATGGAACTCATCGACCGCCTCAAGGGGCAGAAACTCCTGAACGGTTTCAGAGGAGATTCGCCCGTTGACAGGGAGGAGCTTGCTCGCATCCTCGTCAATCTGGGTAACCTCGGTGTCCTGTACCCGAGGATTCAGGAAATCGACATCAACCCCCTGATCATCAGCAAATGCGGGGCCGTTGCGGTGGACGCCGCCATTGTTTCAGGCTGACCCTCAAGAAAATACCGGACGCCCCTCGACAGAGGCACAAGATGGTTCTTGTGGATAAAAATCGCGTTGACATACAAACATATCTTCCCCTATACTTCAGAACGTCGTAAGGAGATTCTTAGGGGATGCTCATTAAATGGAACCATACATGGAACAGTCCTTTTTCCCTGAACAGAAAGACCTTTTTTGTACGGGTCTTTCCACCAGACCGCTGTCAGGAGATGTAAAAATTCTGGTAACCGGCGCCTCCGGATACATAGGGGGGAGGCTCATCCATGAACTGCGTGCACGGGGCTATCAGGTGCGGGTGATGGTGCGAGATAATGCCTTCCAGTACCAAAACCTCTGGCCGGACGCCGAGGTGGTCATTGCCGATGCTCTTAAATGTGAAACTCTGGGAACTGCACTCAATGGCATACACACGGCGTTTTATCTGATACATTCTCTGCTCCTTGGACCGCAGGGTTTTCATGATGCCGACAACCATGCCGCACATAATTTCATGCGGGCTGCCGAGGAGAACAACGTAAAACGAATCATCTATCTCGGAGGGTTGGGAGACGTTACCACCAAACTGTCCGACCATCTGCACAGCAGGATCCAGGTGGCGGATGAACTCAAAAAAGGGAATGTCCCGGTCACCGTCCTCAGAGCTGCAATCATCATTGGATCGGGAAGCGCCTCCTATGAAATTATCAAGCACATCGTAAAAAAGATTCCCGTCATAAATGTGCCCAGGTGGACCAACACCCGTTGCCAACCGATTGCCATCCGCGATGTTATCAAGTACCTGGTCGGATGTCTGGAGACGCCGACAACATCGGGTAAATCATTCGACATCGGTGGAAAAAATATTTTAACCTACCGGCAGATGATGGAAATGTTTGCTGTGGTTATGGGTAAAAAGCGGATATTTGCCAGTCTTCCATTTTCCAACCTGCGCGTCTACTCATATATTGCAAGCATTATTACTCCTGTTCCCGCCCCGATCATTCATCCTCTTATTGAAGGATTAAAAAATGAAGTAATCTGTCAAAATGATTCGATCAGAGAAATTATTCCTTTTGAAACTTTAACTTACAGGGAGGCGGTAGAACGGGCTCTGCTGAGGGAAGAACAGGACAAAGTATACACAAGGTGGTCCGATGCATATCCAAAGAACCACAGCCTTGCCCTGAAATTCCATGAACTTGGGAAACTTCCCTATTACACTGCATCGTATTCGATCATCACAGAAAAAAGCGCATCAGCGCTGTTTGAAGCTTTATGCGGGGTTGGCGGTAAGGAAGGCTGGTTCCAAGGCAACTGGATGTGGTGGCTCAGAGGGATGGTCGACAGGTTGCTCCTGGGAGTCGGTTCACAGCGGGGACGACGCAGCGACGCAAGTCTGAAAATAAACGATGTCATTGACTTCTGGCGCGTTGAAGACATCAGGAAAAACCAGAGACTTTTGCTCCGGGCGGAAATGAAACTGCCTGGACGTGGATGGCTTGAATTCATGATAATGCCGCAGGATGACGGTAAAAACAAGCTGTCGATCACGGCATATTACGATACGGATACGTTAGCAGGAATGTTATACTGGTATATTTTCCTTCCGCTTCATAATATAATTTTTAACAGCCTGATAAAGCAGATTGAACAAAGAAGTCTATACAGCGACAGATCGGAAAGGCCGGAAGATTTATAATGTTTTGCGGAAGATACAGGCCGCTGCCACGCCGTTGTCTTGCATTTCCCGCCTTTTTTGTTCCGGCAGGAGGCATCCTTCGATACATTTGTCAACACAATCGCTGTCGCAGGGTTCGATATGGATGGTCACGGTCGTCCCCGGGAATTGCGCCCTGATCTTTTTCTTTAATACTTTCGTGATATCGTGGGAATCCATCACCGACATATGGGGATCGACTTTCAAGTGGAACTCTACAAAACGGAAGTGTCCCGCCTTGCGCGTTCTCAGATCGTGGAAGCCTCGAACGACAAAATTGTGATCGAGAATACACTGACGGATCCATTCTACTTCCACATCGGGAAGATGGACATCCAGCAGGTCCTTCGCCGACTGGGCGGTCAAATCATAGGCCGCCTTGATAATGAGGAGGCCCACGCCCATCGCGGCAACAGGGTCGAGCCAGAAGAAATCCCTGCCGGGGAAGATCCATTGACCCATCCAGATCAGGCACAGAGAGACCATCACTCCGATAGAGGTGTACACATCTGTTCGCAGATGCCAGGCGTCGGCCTGCAGGGCAATTGAATCCGTTTCCAGTCCGACTTTAAACAGCATCTTCGAAACGACGATATTGACGACTGCTGAAACCAGCATGACACCGACACCCCAGCCGATCGCCTCCATCGGCTCCGGATGCATAAGCTTTTTCCCTGCTTCAATGATAATCCAGATCGCCGCAACAAAGATCAGCAGAGCCTCGATCGTTCCGGAGATATTCTCGATTTTGCCATGTCCGAAGGGGTGCTTTCTGTCGGCCGGAATACTGGAAGTCTTCACCGAAAACAACGCGATGATGGCCGCCAGCAGGTCCACCCCGGAGTGAATCGCCTCCGAGATGATGGAGACAGAGCCGATCAGCAAGCCGACAAACAACTTCATCACCACGAGCGTCGTGTTGGAGATGACGGAAAGTATGGCGATCCCTACTTTGCGACGTTGCGTATCCATAAACCCCTGTGTCTTAACCATCAATCGAATAAATCCTGGAGAAACCCGCGCTTCGGGCAAAAATCGATTTCTACAACCTAAACTGTTGAGTTAAATCAGACTGACTTTTTCTCTACCGTTTTGACCTTCTTTGCAATTCGTCCGGGTTCTCCCTTTTTCCGGTAGTCCACCTTCATGGTCATATACAGCCGGTCGCAGTCCTTCTGGAGATCCTCCATGCAACGGCCTATCACGCCGATGACTTCATCCCACTGCCCTTCGATGGCCGTCCCCATGGGTCCGATGTGATGCGCAAGACCGCTGGCTTTGATGATTTTCACGGCACGTGACGCATAAGCGCTGACGCTCTCTCCCTTGTCCATCGGAAAAATCGAAAAATCAATGATTACATTCATATATTCCTTCTTTCCTTATTTATTTGATCTTCTTTATATCCTTCTCCCTGGCAATTACCACGAGAACCTCTCCATCCTTGAGCACAAGATCCGCCCGCGGCACCATATGAACCTGATCCGTCAGGACGTCCCGGACGGCAATAACTTCGACATGATATTTGCTTCTTAACTGAAGTTCCCCGATGCTTTTTCCCAGAAATCCGTGAGGGGGAGCAATTTCATAGATCATGTAACCGTCGGAAAGGGGAAGACAGTCCAGGACGTTTGGTGAAATAAGGCTCTTGGCGACCTTGCCGGCAATTTCTTTCTCCGGGATGATTACATCCGTCGCCCCCACCTTTTCCAGGATGAGCTTGTGTTCTTCATTAGGCGCCTTCACAATGATATTCTTGACCCTCATCTGCTTGAGGTGAAGAGTAATGAGCGTGGCCGCCGCCAGATCTTCTCCAAATGAAATGATCGCCACGTCATCTTCATGGATGCCTATGAGTTCCATGACTTCATTGTCCGTGCCATCCGCCAGAATGGCCTTTGTCGCAAAATCCCTCACGCGCTGGATGGCGTCTTTGTTTTTATCGACGGCAATGACCTCAAATCCGTTTTCATACAACTCCTTAACGATGTTGAAGCCAAAAATGCCCAATCCGATGACAATAACACGTTGCATTGTTAAACCTCCTTAGCCCACCATAACGGATTCCTCTGCATAGGTTAACCCCCTTTTTGAAGCATACCAGGAAAAGGCAAGCGTCAAAGGCCCTACCCTTCCGGCAAACATCATCAAAATAATGGCCAGTTTCTGCATGTCGTTCATGTTTGCCGTAATCCCCATGGACAGACCCACCGTGCCAAAGGCGGATACGGTCTCAAAAAGATACTCCACAAAAAAGTGGCGGGTATTCAATGGCGGCAATGTGCTCTCGTTCCCTAATATCAAAAGAATGGAGGTGATAAGAGTAATCGAGAAGGCAGACGCAAAGATGATGGCAATGGTTCTGGTCAAAACCTCGCCGGGAATGGTTCTGTTGAAGATGTTGACCTCTTCCCGGCCTTTCAGCCTGCTCCAGATCATGAGAAGGAGCAGGGTAAAACTCGTCGTTTTAATCCCACCTCCCGTGGAGCCCGGGGAGGCGCCGATAAACATGAGGATGATCATGACAAGGATTGTCGCATTGGTCAACTGACCGATATCCACCGTGTTAAAACCCGCTGTCCGCGGAACGACAGACTGAAAGAACGACGTCAGTATCTGTGTCTTGATCGGGGCATCCTTGATAATATGATTTATTTCAAATAGATAAAACAATATAGCCCCGCCCAGAATCAAAACGGATGTCATCAGTAAAACAATTTTAGTATGAATGGAGAGTTTTTTCTGAAACCCCCGCAACCAGGAAATGATTTCATACTGCACGATAAAGCCGATCCCTCCAAGAACAATCAGGCCCATGATGGTGAGATTGACTATCACATCACTCTGATAACCCATTAAGTTATCTGAAAAAAGTGAATACCCGCAATTATTGAAGGCAGAGACTGCGTTATATAACGCGTGATAGAATGCCCAGCCCGGTGAAAAATCCCGGGAAAATCGAACAAACAACAAAAGGGTCCCAACAGCTTCAATCACAAAAGTCAACGCGAGAACCCATTTCACAATGACAAATAAATCCCTTCGCGGTGTATGGAGAAACGTCGATTGAACGATTTCCCGTCCCTTGAACGAAATTCCCCGCCCCATCAAACCGAACAGCACCACCGAAAAGGTGATGATTCCCAGCCCTCCGACCTGGAACAGAAACAGGGTAATCATCTGCCCGGGAACGGAGAAGGCTTTGCCGATATCCAGAACGGCAAGACCCGTCACACAGACAGCCGATGCGGAGGTAAAAAGGGCATCCACAAAAGAGATATGGCCGCGACCGGCTGAAAAAGGAGACCACAGAAGAATGGCCCCGATCAGAATAGTGACGGCGAAACTGAGGATGAATATTTTCTGTGGCGACAAGAGTTTTGACAAAGCCCTTTTCATGTTGACATGAACCCCTTACGCATACCGATCTTCATCAGCCCTCTTTTATTTTCCCGGATGGAGAATGATCTCCCTGTTCCTTTTTTTTCAACATGGCAATGACGATCATGACGGCTCCAACGGAAATCGCTGAATCAGCCACATTAAAAGCAGGCCAGTGATGCGATCCGATATAGACATCGATAAAGTCAATCACTTCTCCGAACCTCACCCGGTCTATCATATTCCCCAGAGCGCCGGAAAGAATGAGGGACAAAGAAAAGGTTTCGAGGAGATCCACCGTGTCGCTTTTGATGATATAATAAAGAATCATGACCATGACGGCGATGGTGACAAACAGGAAGAAGGTGATGCGGAACCCGGGTGACGCCCCGGCAAGAAATCCGAATGCGGCGCCAGGATTCCGGATGTAGGTGATATTGAAAAAGCCTTCAATGACGGCAAATGACTCATGAAGGAACATGGTCGATGCAATGTAAGCCTTGGTGACCAGATCCAGAAGAACCACAAAGCCGACCGTTGTCATCAAAACGACGATTTTCTTGTTCAAGGGTCGTCCTCTGATTACTCAAGATTGCCGCAGCATCGGGTACAGATGGTCGGGTGTTCGGCGTTCACCCCCACGGACTCGCAGAATACCCAGCACCGGCTGCATTTTTCTCCCCGCGCCCTTGAGACACCGATGGTCAGGCCCTCAAATTCCCCGCTCACATAGGGGTCAGTAAGGCTGTCTATGGGCACAATATCCACCTGGGACACGATCAACAACGCCCTCATATCTTCCAGACGGGCAGCAAGGAACTCCCTGAGTTTTTCCGGCGGGGCAATATCCACACGGGCGTCCAGTGTGTGACCAATCACCTTCTTCTGTCTGGCAATTTCAACGGCCTTTGAAACCTCACCCTTTAACGCGACCATGGTTTTCCAGCGTTCCGCGAGTTCCATATCCGTCAATTCAGGACTTGCGGAGGGGAGACGAGTCAGGTGCACACTGATCTCTTTGCCTCCATGAGACGGCAGCGACGACCATATCTCTTCCGCCGTAAACGTCAGGATGGGTGCAAGCAATCGCGTCATAGCGTCAAGAATCATGTACATGGCGCTCTGCGCGGACCGGCGCTTCCCCGACTGCGCCCTGGAGGTATAGAGCCTGTCCTTCAGGACGTCCAGGTACAGGGCGCTGAGGTCAACGGTACAGAAATTGTAAAGGGTATAGAAGACCACATGGAACTGATATTGATCATAGGCATCCCTCACTCGCCCGATAATCTCCTGAAGTCTGTGAAGCGCCCATCTGTCCATTTCTTCCATATCGGCATAGGGGACCATATGACTTGTGCAATCAAAATCATACAGGTTCCCCAGAATAAAGCGGCTCGTGTTGCGTATGCGCCTGTAGGCTTCCACAAGGCGATCCAGGATTTCATTTGAAATTCTGATATCCTGGGTGTAATCCTCGGCGGCCACCCAGAGTCTCAGGATTTCCGCACCGTATTGATCGATGATTTCCTGGGAATCGATGACGTTGCCCACCGACTTGGACATCTTCTTTCCCTCGCCGTCAACGACAAAACCGTGGGTCAAAACGGTTTTATAAGGGGCGCGGCCTCTGGTTCCGACCGATTCCAGCAGGGAAGAATGGAACCACCCCCGGTGCTGGTCGCTTCCTTCCAGATACATATCGGCAGGGGATCTCAGACTGGACCACTTTTCCAGCACGGCGGCATGACTGACGCCGGAATCAAACCACACATCCAGAATATCGGTCTCCTTTGTGAATGTATCCTTCCCGCAAGCGGGACAGACAATTCCTGCGGGCATCAGGTCTTTCGGTTCTTTCTCAAACCATACATCGGCGCCGTATTCGCCGACCAGTTTCACCACATGGTCCATGATGTCCTTCGTCATGACCTCGCTTTTGCAGTGGTTGCAGTAAAACATGGTAATCGGCACGCCCCACAGGCGCTGACGGGAAATACACCAGTCCGGACGGTTCTTGATCATCCCGAATATCCGGTCACGGCCCCACGTCGGCACCCAACGGACCGTATCGATGGCTTCAAGGGCTTTTTCTCTCAGGTTGTTCTTCTCCATGGAAATAAACCACTGTTCCGTGGAGCGGAAAATGATGGGTTTTTTGCACCGCCAGCAGTGGGGGTAGGAATGCTCAATATCCACGCGATTGAGCAGGGCGCCGATCTCATCGAGCTTTTTGATCACCGACTCATTCGCGTCAAAGACAAACTGCCCGGCAAAAAAGGCCACATCGGAGGTATATTTTCCGTCGTCATCGACGGGGGCGTAGTTATTCAGACCGTACTGCATGCCGATTTCATAGTCTTCCTGGCCATGGCCCGGTGCGATATGCACGCATCCCGTTCCGGCATCGAGTGTTACAAATGGCGCCAGGATGAGGAGGCTCTCCCGGTCAATGAACGGATGTCTGCATTTGAGACCTTCCAGGGCCGAACCGGGAAATTCATCGAGAACTTCAAAGGTCTTGTAACCAAAGGCATCCATGCAGTAATCCAGCAGTTCCTTGGCAAGAATCAAGACCTCATCACCAACCTTCACGGCAACATAGACAAAATCCGCGTGCAGGGCAATCGCCTGGTTCGGGGGAAGGGTCCAGGGCGTCGTGGTCCAGATCACCACACTGATTTTCTCCCCTTTCAGCTTCGGGCGCACCGGGGAAATATCCGATATCATGGAAAACTTGACATAGATGGACGGGGTGATATGATCGCCGTACTCGACCTCGGCCTCTGCCAGGGCCGTCTTGCAGGAGGCGCACCAGTATACGGGCTTCTTCCCCTTGTACACATCGCCGTTGAACAGGAGCTTGCCGAATTCCTCGACGGTCGCCGCCTCATAGGCGTAACTCATGGTCAGATAGGGTTTCTCCCATTCTCCGAATACGCCCAGCCGTTTGAACTGCTCCCGCTGAATGCCTACAAATTTTTCTGCAAAAGCCCGACAGAACCGCCGCTTATCCGCCTGGGACATGGAAGACTGTTTTCCACCCAGTTCTTTCTCAACCTGGTGTTCGATGGGAAGGCCGTGACAGTCCCACCCGGGAACATAAATGCTGTCTGCACCGGACATGTTTTTCGCCTTGATGACCATATCCTTGATGACCTTGTTCAATGCCGTGCCCAGATGGATGCTTCCGTTGGCATAAGGAGGCCCGTCATGAAGGATGTATAGCTCTCTTCCCTTTGACGCCTCTCTGATCTTCCCGTAAATATCCACCTCCTGCCATGATTTGAGCATTTCCGGTTCTTTACGGGCAAGGTTCGCCTTCATGGGAAAATCTGTTTTCGGCAAATTCAAGGTATCTTTGTAGTCCATCTGACTCTCCTAACTTGTATGATGCTTATTGTTTCGTAATCAATGACCGCGTACGCTATCACAGAAATATTTGACTTTCAAGCAGAAGTAAAAAATAAGCCGCCGGTTTAACCATGACGACGATTATAATCTTTACTTGTGAAAGAATTCTTATATCATAACGTACCGGATTTTCGACGGAGGTTTGCACATTGGCTGTAAAAACACTGTCCGAAAAGGATTTCTTCAGGATCGTAGAAAGGGCGATCTCCCGCATTCCCGAGGAGATCCGCCATTACCTTGACAATGTTCTGATCTCCGTCCGTGAAAAGCCCTCCCGGAAAATGCTGAAGGAACTGGGGTTGTCGACGGAGGACTCTCCTCTGGGTTTATATGTGGGCACCGCCATGACGGAGCGCACAGCCCTCTATCCTCCTCTTTATCCGGACACGATCTACATCTTCCGTAAACCCATCGAGGAGATGTGCGAAACGCTGGAGGAGTTAGAGGAAGAGATCGAAATCACCGTCGTACACGAGATCGCCCACTTCATAGGGATCAGCGAAGACAGGCTGATCGAACTGGGATATGGATGATTGCCGTTAAAATCAAGCCTCACACCTTAAATCCCTACTTTGTCATTCCGGACTTGATCCGGAATCCAGTTCTTTCCAGTAGTTACATTTATTCTGGATTCTGGCTTTCGCCGGAATGACGACATTTTACGAACCCATCAGATTTTATCGGCTGAAAATTTTCTTGACACTGTTTTCTTTTGTATATATCGTATAAACGTTTAATACGGTTTCACAAAAGGAGGAGCGCCATGTCTACCCAGATGATCATCCGGATCGATCCTGTGCTTAAAGATAAAGTAAACCGCTTTGCGCGGGCGGAGGGGAAAACGACCAGCGACGTCGTCCGGGAGCTGCTGGAGGAATATATATCCAGCCGCGATATAGCCGCATATGTGGACGGTCTCTGGGAAAAAATCGGAATGCGGCTGGTCTCGCAGGGCGTCACAGCCGACCGGATTTCCGAGACCATTCAGGAAGTCAGGCAGGGCAAGACATGAGGGTCGTCCTGGATACCAATGTTTTCATTTCCTCCTTCTTCGGAGGCAACCCGAGAGCAATCATCGATTTATGGAAAGATGGCCGCCTGACACTCTGCCTTTCGCAGGAAATCTTTGATGAATACATCGAAGTTCTCCGTCGCCTGGGATTCGACAATACGCAGGAGCTGGAGGAATTGCTGAAGCTTTTCGCCACCGGCTTCCACATTGTCTTTACGACCAGAACGCCGGAAGTTCATGTCGTCGCTGACCCGGACGACGACAAATTCATCGCCTGCGCCCTGGCCCTGAAGGCCCAATATGTCGTCTCCGGTGACAAGGCGCTGATTGATGTCCGCCGGTATCAGGGAATAAACATTGTCACACCCCGGGAATTTCTTGAGATCAGAGGCGTTAAACCGTAATCTGAGGAATCGCTATGGATATACTGCTCACCTTTGCCGGCAACCGGGATCCATTCAACCTCGAAATCATCCAGGGCATCAATTCCGAAGGCCCCGTGCTGACGCTTCTCGGGGAGCGGCATTTCCAGTGGATATATATTTTTACAACCCCGAATACCCTGACCAATGCCCACAACCTTCAGGATGAGATCGCCGGACGCGTGAATGACGTCGAAACCAGCATACTAAACATCGACATTTCTGATCCTACGGACTATGAAAACCTGTTTCTCCATATGAACAGGCTCTGTCAGGATATCATGGGCAAGCACAAAAATGAGCAGCCATCTTACTGGATTGCCACGGCATCCGGGACGCCGCAGATGCAGACAATCTGGTTTCTCCTTTCCCGGTCAGGACTGGTTCCGGCGACTCTGCTCAAAATCACACCGCCCAGGTTTTTGAGGCCCCGTCAAAAGGCTGTCTCCGAAATCCATTTACCTCTCGATAACTTTCCCCTGATTTCGTCCCCTGCACTGGAGAATCTTGATTATGTCGTAACCTTATTGAGAAAAGAACAGTTAGAGGCGGAAAGGGACGACATTGTTCGCGAATTTTCCGATCTCCGGATGATCGGTAAAAGCCCTGCCCTGGAGAAGGTAATTGATGTGGTCAGGGCTGCTTCCCGGTATGACTCTGCCGTCATAATTCAAGGGGAAACCGGTACGGGCAAGGAACTCATCGCCCGTGCGGTTCATTTCAACAGTGCGAGAAAAACTGAGCCTTTCATTGTGGTTAACTGCGCGGCCATTCCGGAAACCCTCGTGGAAAGCGAACTTTTCGGCCATGAAAAGGGCGCGTTTACCGGTGCGATTCAGCAGAAGAAGGGCAAATTCGAACTGGCTAACAAAGGAACCATTTTCCTCGACGAAATAGGCGATATGCCCCTGCCCGCCCAGGCCAAGATCCTCCGGGTTCTGCAGGATTATGAGATCACGCGCGTCGGCGGCTTGAACCCCATAAAGACGGATGTGCGGGTTATCGCCGCCACCAACCGGGATCTGGCCGGGTTCGTCACCGCAGGCAAATTCCGGGAAGACTTGTATTACCGGCTGAAGGTCATCGATATTCAGATGCCGCCCTTACGCGACAGAAAAGAAGATATTCCTTTCCTCGTGGAGCATTTTTTGAACAACCATAACCATCGTTACCGTCAGAAGAAGCAGCTCAGCCGGGAAGCAATGAAACAAATCCTTGATTACGCCTGGCCGGGCAACATTCGGGAACTCGAGAACGCTATGGAGCGGGCATTTGTTATATCAAAAGGCAATGTTATCAGAGACGCAGACCTGCCTCCGGAAACATCACCTTCATTCCTGTCTTCTAAAGATACGCCCTCTACGCCTTTCCGGCAAACCTCCGTCCCGCCCGAAGGTCTGGACATCGACGCATATCTGCACGATCTTGAAAAGTCCTGCTATGAAGAAGCCATCAAAATGAAAGACGGCAACCGGGAAGCCGCTGCCCGACTCCTCAAAATCAAACCCCATACCTTCCGCAAGCGGGCGAAGGAAAAGTTTGGGATGTGATTCATAAAGCAATAATTATCTTGACTTATAAAGAAATATAAATATTATTCACGTTATGAATGAAAACTATTCAGCACCTGAATTGATTTACAAAAAAAGATGGATGGCTAAGGAAGTAGCCGCAGCTATTGAAATATTTCCTGTTGTGGTTTTAACGGGCGCAAGACAAGTAGGCAAAAGCACCCTTCTTCAAAACGAGTTTCCCGACTTCAGATATGTCAGCTTTGACGATCATAGAATTCTTCAGCAGGCGAAAAGCGATCCTCAAATCCTCTGGAAAGGGGCGGAAAAAATCATCATCGACGAAGCACAGAGATTGCCCGAAGTCTTTTCCGCCATAAAACTTGCCGTTGATTCAAGCCAAAGAAGGTTGAGATTCCTCATATCAGGCTCTGCAAATCTCCTGTTGATGGAAAAGGTAAGTGAAACACTTGCGGGAAGAGCGGTTTATTTTGAACTCCTGCCGATGTCGCACGGAGAAATGACAGGAAAGGAAGATGCATTTCAGAATTTTCTGAACTTATGGAACGATGACCTTGAAATCAAAGAACAGAAAAAAGATGCCACAGATCCGCTGCCGCTGATTTTGCGGGGCTTTATGCCGCCGCTTCTGACTCTGGACAATCCCAAGCAGATATCTCTCTGGTGGGAGGGATACGTCAGGACATATCTGGAAAGAGACTTGCGTCAGTTATCTCAGGTCGATTCTCTGATTGATTTCAGAAAGGTGGTGGAATCATTCGCCCTGCGCACCGGCTGCATGATGAAACAGACCGACGTGGCGAGAGACACGGGCGTTAGCCAGTCCACTGTATTTCGTTACCTTAGGCTTATGGAGATATCGAACATCGTCTCCAGGGTGCCGGCTTTTTACGTAAATCGCACCAGTCAGATAAAAAAAACTCCCAAACTGTATTTTGTTGATCCCGCATTGAGCGTCTATCTGTCAGGCTACTTCGATGAGGATGCCCTGCGCAAGGGAAGAGAACTTGGAAATTTCTTTGAAACCATGATATTCTTGCACCTGAGGATTTTGACGGAATTAATGACCCCCAAGGGGAAAATATACTTCTGGCAAACAACGGGCAACAAGGAGGTCGATTTCGTTATTGAACACGGACGAAAACTACTGGCGTTCGAAGTCAAAATGACCGACAATCCCGGATATAACGACTACAAGAATCTTCTTCTCTTTCTCGAAGCATATCCCCAAACTGTCAGGGGCGTCCTTCTATACACCGGTTCAGAAATCCGTTGGCTCCACTCTCATGTAATCGCCATTCCGTGGAACTGGCTTGCCTGACGGCTGGAACAAACATATCTGAAGGCGTTTTAAGGTAACGATGTTTACTGTTATAGTAATATATATTACGTTTTCTTTCAGCTATAAAAAACGCACAAATTTAATAATCTAACAATATCATGACATTATATGAGATACATGTACCTGGCATAGAACCTGCTCTAGCCCTTGAGTAAATACATATCAAGGGAGGCAGGAAATGTCATGGAAGATCATTACAGGAATGTTGCTCATTTTAATGCTTTGTCTCACAGCTTGCACAACCATCATGTCAAATTGCCCTCAAAGGAAAGAAGCATGAAGACTTCAGTAATGATAATCAGAGCGAACCACGCATTTAAGGAAAGAATTCAGAAACAGGCTGAGAGGTTTAACTGTGACATGTCAACCTATGTAAGAATGGCTTTATCAAAGAAAGTTGAAGAGGATGAAGCTACTGCGGTGAAAAAAGGCCAATAAATCAGGAGAACCATCATGTTTACAGAAATCGGCATCGAAAATTTCAAATCCTTCGGCAAGATGCAGCGCATCCCATTAAAGCCAATCACTCTTCTTTATGGACCAAATAGTTCCGGGAAAAGCTCTCTTATGCAGGCGCTGCTGTTGTTCAAACAGACACTTGATGAAGGGGGGCGCAAGCAAGGCGCGTTGATTCCCAGGGGACAGTTACTCGATGCCGGCACCTACCGAGAATTTATCAACGGCCACAACGAACAGAAAGAGTTTGGGTTCAGTATCGCTATGGATGCATCTTCGCTGGCTGAAGATGACTTGGCGTGGGTATGGAACCCTACACAAACGATTGCCCTTGGTATGCGCTTTGCCTTGGACAGGCAACGCAACATCCGTGTCAAGGCCATTGATATCTCCGACCGGGTCGGAGGAGAAGTGGTAACAGCATACCGCCTGCTGGACGACATCCCGGAGATGCAGAGTGCAATCTCTATGTGGGAAAGTATCATCCAAGAATTTGTTGAAAAAAATGACCCCGAAGCCATCAAAAATTCCAATTATAAACAAGCGAAAGAGGAGCTGGAAAAACTAAAAACATCAAATATGTTGTGTCGTACAGAGTTAAATCTGGATCATCCATGCGTCAAGGCACGCTGGGATTATAACGCAGATAGTAATCGAAGACTACAAGAAGAAGGAGAGGAACCATCTGATATGGGCCTGACAGAGGAGATGACTCCTTTGAGAGAACGTCTTGCCAAAGCAAGGGCAAAGGAAGCAAAGGCGGAAGAAAATACATTGGAGAATATCCAGGCCAAGGAGGAAATAAAAAAATGCGAGCGCTACCTATCCTTTTTGGAATCTTTGCAAAAGAGTATACAGGACTTGTCTGACAGTGATTTAATGGAGATGGTAGCAGTATTTCACAATAATTACGGATATTTTGATCGCCTTATCGCGCTGGGTAATTGTTTTCCCCAGAAATTGGTTACGGGCGAGGAGTACAGGTTCATCCATGCGGTATCACAGGCTGGCGCGCTTACAGAACAGCGAGCTTCCGATGCGCGCGAGACTGATGAAGCACACTGTTTTTATCTTCCTTACACGGCGGTTCTTCTCGCCTCTAGGTGTTTTCAGGACATGCTGGCCTTGACGACCTATATCGGACCTCTTCGGGCCATGCCAGAGCGTATGTATGCCTATTCGGGAACAGCGCCGGCAACTGTGGGCAGCAAAGGGGAAAACACGATGGACATTCTAATTGCCAGGCCGGACATTCTGGAGAAGGTCAACGCATGGCTCAAGCGCCTGGAAGCAGGCTACGAGATCAATGTTCGTCCTGTGGTCAGGGATTATTACGAAATAGTTCTCATTAGCACGGAAACAGGCATTGAATCCTGCATCAAGGATGTCGGCTTCGGCATAAGCCAGATCCTGCCTATACTCGTGGACGGCCTGATTTCCGATCGCTATGAGTGGAATGGGCAATACTATGATCGTTCTGAATGGAGCTACAAGTTTATCGAGCAACCAGAGATCCACATTCACCCGCGTCTACAGACAGAATTGGCCGATTTCTTTATCGAAGGAGCGAAAAAGAAACCATGTCAATATATAATTGAAACCCATAGTGAGCATCTCCTGCTGCGCCTGCTCCGGCGTATCCGGGAGACGACCAACGGCGAACTGGAGGAAGGCCAGCCACCCCTCAAGCCAGAGGATGTGGCTGTCATTTATGCCAAGCCGACGGAACACGGCACGGAACTCATGGAATTGCGCATTTCCGAGGATGGGGATTTTATCGATAAATGGCCGGAAGGCTTTTTCACCGAACGCGAAAAGGAGCTTTTCTGATGATTCATGAATTTGCCCTGGACCCCGCTTGTCTCAACAACTGGCCAACGTTCAAATATGTGATTGACCAGTGCGGTGTTCACCATGGCAGACTGATATCCCGTTTCCCCCGAAGATGGCAGAAAGAGGCGATAAGCCACTGTATTATAGAGGGAGTGAAAAGGACGGCCGTTGTTGAAAAGCTGCGCAATATGGAGCATAAGCTGATAAATTCCAACAGGAATTACTCTTCAGAACGAGGCTGGCTCGAAAACGCCGAAAATCAACATGACATTAAATTTTTTCACGCCATTATCTCATGTGAAAATCCGAGAAATCACGAAAAAGTCCTGATTGCGGAAGACATTGATGAAACAATCGAGCTATGGAATGTCCCGAGGGAAAAAATAGTGCCGCGAAAGGCATACGATCTTGCGGTTTGCGCAAGATCGCTTTTAAATTTCAGTAAAGAAATCATGATGATTGATCCTCATTTCAATCCGGAATTACCGAGATTCCGGGATACATTTTCCCATATCATCAATTTTACCTTCGAAAACAACAAGCCCCGCCGTTGTGAACTTCATGCCGAGTATAAAGAATCGATAAAAAAGCCCCCTCCTCCTCTGGATATCTGGCAGGAGCGTTGCCAGAATTATTTGTCTCCAATCCTACCGGAAGGTTCGCAATTGCGTGTTTTCCGTTGGAAGGAAAAACCAGACGGTGACAAACCCCATGCCCGGTATATTCTGACTGAACGCGGTGGAATTCGTTACGACTACGGTCTTGATGAGTCGGATGATGAAGGCAGAACGACGGATGTATCACTTTTGGCGCAGACTGTTTATGAAAAACGCTGGAAAGATTATCAAAAGGAAACGGCTGCTTATGATCCGCTTGACGAGATATTGATTCAAGGATCGAACAAAGTCACACGGGATGGTTTTTCAACGTCCCCCTGAAACATCATGGTCAATTATACAATATTACTGGGATAAGAGGATTAAAATGGGAAAGCATAGAAATATATTCGATTTGATTCTGGAAACCATCATTAAAAATTCAAATTATTCGCGTGAGACAGTGCTCAGCAGATTCGAGCGGTTCAAGCACTTTGACTTTGAAGCCTTCGATGACAATTACCTTTATCAGGTTCTTGCCTACATCCCTTTTTACGCAGGCATGAAAAGCAAGACCGTAACGAGCAAGATCGATACAATCAAAGGATATTTCCCAGACTACAAAACAGTTGCCCGATATGATGAGTCCGATTTCAATAAGATCCTGACAGATTCAAAGATGATCAGGCATCCCGCTAAAATAAGGTCAGCCATTTCAAACGCAAAAATCGTAGAGGCCATAACGAAGCGGCATGGTTCCTTTAAAAACTATCTGGGGTCTTTGAATTTTAACCGAAGCCCGGAAGATCTCGAAAAGGCGGCAACGATCCTTAGACATACCTTCTCTTATATGGGCGAGGCGACAGTGCACCATTTTCTCACGGATATCGGGGCAAAAACGATAAAACCTGACAGGGTTATTATGAGGGTATTGAGCCGCCTGCAATTGGTCAGAAATGAAACTTGCCTTGATGACGCACGGCAAGTCTGCAACAAATTTGCTGAAGAAACCGGCTATAGCCATAGATATGTAGACATTATCATGGTGAAATTTGGGCATATCGAAGATGATATGGACATTGGACTTCCCCAGGGTATCTGTCTTGAAAATGTGCCAACATGCAGTAAATGTCTTGTTGTAAAGCATTGTTTTTATAAGAAATTGTAAAAGATAATAGATTCCTGATATACACAACCAGCCAACCTCGATGAAAATGAATGATTTCGATTAGTTATCAATAATGTTAAAGCGGGGGGCGATATATTGACAGGCAAGGTTTTTACAAAAGGAGAGTTCTTGGCGGCATTAGAAGAAACTAAACCAAAACCACATTCAATGATTATTTCTAAAATTGATCCAAGTTTGGACAAATTTGTTACCATTGAAGAGATACAATCCAAATTAAGGGAACATCAGTTTGCGGTTGCTTATTATGTGATACTGGATGATGCTTTATCAAATGGTGACTTCGTTCTATACAATAGCGGACCACCACCGACATATCGCGTTGTGAGAAAAGGACAGCCAGACATCATGTCCATGAAACAGTAAATCACTTCTACTCGGAAGCTCCAGCATACCGGTTGAGCTTCTCATAGAGTGTTGATTATTACTCCAGCGGTTGACTACTACACCGTCTTGAAAGAAGCGTTGGAGGCGGGTGATTTTGTGGCATATTGTAATGAGAAGGTGGCTTACCACATTGTAAAGCGAGACTCACCGGATATTCTATCCAAACTGCACATAGACTACTAATCAATCCTACCCCTCGGATGTGCCCGACCCCGGCATGGGGGTTAGTAGCTATGACATCAACATAAAGATATAGGGAAAATACAGGTAAATAGATGAATGACCGAAAGTAACCGGTCTATTCAACAAACAAATTTTGGGAGGAGTTGGATCATGTCTGATACCCTGTTGATTGCAGCATTGATCATGCTGGTTGTTGTTATCGGGCTCCTGTTGATTCTCTTAAAGAAGGCATCGCAAAGCGACGCCGCTGTGCTTGCTCCCCGCCTCGATGCCTTCGAAAAAGCGCAGGAACGTACCGAACGAGCGGTCCGGGAGGAAGTGGCTCACAGCCGGGATGAACTCAGCAAGGCAGCAAGGGAACAGCGGCATGAACTCACCGAAGCCTTCAAAACCTTCGGTGATTCCGTGGTTCAGCGAATGATGGATGTTGCCAATATACAAAAAGGGCAACTCGATGCTTTCTCGGGTCAGCTCGGTGCCTTTGCCCATGCCAGCGGTGAGCGGTTGGACGGCGTGCGTTCAGAATCAGCCTTAGGGGCTAAGCAGCTTCGTGAAGAAGTCGTGACGACCCTCAAAAGCATCTCTGAGACGATGGCCAAGACGATGAAAGATTTGGCCGTTGCCGAAAAAGCTCAGCTTGAAACATTCTCAGGACAGATCGCCTCCTTGACAAAGACCAGTGGTGAGAAACTCGATGGTATACGAACTGAATCGGCCACAGGTGCTAAACAATTAAGGGAAGAGGTCATAGCGGCTCTCAAAGGGATCACAGAAGCCACCACCAAAACAATGGGGGAGATGGCCAATGTCCAAAAAACCCAACTTGAAACAATGTCGGCGGCGATCGGAAAGCTTTCCGATTCAAATGAGAAAAAACTTGAGGCGGTCAGAGTTACGGTGGAAGGCAAACTTCAAAGCATGCAGATCGACAACGCCAAACAGCTTGATCAAATGCGACAGACCGTGGACGAAAAACTTCAAGGGACGCTGGAAAAACGTCTGGGAGAATCCTTTAAACAAGTCAGCGAACGCCTGGAGCAGGTGCACAAGGGGCTTGGGGAGATGCAGACACTTGCCACGGGCGTTGGCGACCTCAAAAAGGTACTTACGAACGTCAAGACGCGTGGGACTTGGGGTGAAGTGCAACTTGGGGCGCTGTTGGAGCAGGTTCTCAATCCCGATCAGTTCGCCATGAACGTGGCCACGAGGGATGGCGGCGAGCGTGTCGAGTTTGCGATCAAGTTGCCGGGACAAGGTTTGGAGAAGGATGAGACCGTCTGGCTCCCGATTGATGCCAAGTTCCCTGTCGAAGACTATCAACGTCTGATTGAGGCTCAAGAGAAGGTCGATGTAGAGGGTGTGGAAGTAGCAGGAAAACAGCTTGAGAACCGCGTCAAGAGCTGCGCCAGGGACATCTGCGAGAAATACCTGAGCCCCCCAAAGACCACGGATTTCGGCATTCTGTTCCTGCCCATCGAGGGACTTTTTGCCGAAGTCATCCGAAGACCCGGGTTGACCGAGGTCATCCAAAGGGAGTGCCGGGTGGTGATCGCCGGTCCGACTACCCTTTGGTCCATTTTGAACAGCCTTCAGATGGGGTTCCGCACGCTTGCCATTCAGGAGCGTTCCAGCGAGGTATGGAACCTTCTTGCGGCGGTCAAGACCGAATGGACGAAGTACGGCGATGTTCTGGACATCGTTCAGAACAAACTGCATCAGGCAACGGACACCATCGAAAAGGCCAAGGTCCGGTCGAGAGCTATTGGAAGAAAGCTCAAGAACGTGCAGGAACTTCCCTCCGTCGAAGCCGTCAATCTGCTATCTCTGAATGTTTCAGAAGAGGATGGGGAGGATGGTTAGGATACCGGACAAATTAATAAACAACAAAAGCCGAAATGGAAGACTATATGTTGTCTTTATGGAATTGGTGCAAAGAGTGAAAGGAGTTTTGGGTTATGAAAGATGAAAAAAAGATTTTGGAAGAATTAGCTTTTGCCTATTTCAACCTCGGATGCAAGTTGTTCCAAATGCAGCGATACATGGAAGCCCTTGAAAATTTCCAGAAGACTGTGGACCTTGCACCTGATAAACCGGAGTATCATAATCTCCTCGGTCAGACGTATGATAATCTGGGACAGACGTTGGAGGCTGAGAAATCGTTACGTCATGCCATCGAGATCAACCCTAACTATGCGGTTGGATATTACGACCTGGGCGTCATTCTTGCGAAACGCGAAGGACTAAAGCAAGAGGCGCTTGCGACTTTTGAACGGGCCTTGAAAAATGATCCGGATTTGGCGGAGGCCTATTACGCGACAGCCTGCCTCCATGCCCTCTCTGGAAAAGAAGGGCCAGCGCTGGAATTCCTGGAGAAGGCTCTTCGCAAAGGTTTCAGGGATCTTGTCTATATCGAAAGGGATACTGATTGGGATGGTTTGAGAACAAATCCCCAATATGCCCGATTACTCCAAAAATACTGTGATACGGAAGAGCACGGTTGAAAGTCCCTCGTTTTCATGGAGAAAAGCTTGCCGAACCATAGATAAATGGGCGCTGTCCCTATTTAAAAAAAGCCCCCTGCGGTTTCGCAGAGGGCTTTTCGTTATCATATATTTGCGTTTTGATTCAGGCTTTTTACATGCCGCCCATGCCGGGGTATCCGCCGCCGGGAGGCATACCACCACCACCGCCGCTGCCCTTCTCTTCGGGTTTATCTGCGATCATGCACTGGGTGGTCAGCATCAAAGCTGCGACACTCGCTGCATTCTGCAGGGCAAACCTGGCTACCTTGGTCGGATCGATGACACCCGCTTCGATCATGTCTTCATACCGATCGGTCCTGGCGTTGAATCCGAAGGCGCCCTTCTTTTCCTTAACCCTTTCGACAGCGATGCTGCCTTCCAGTCCGGCATTCGTCACGATCATCTTCAAGGGCTCCTCAAGGGCTTTCTTTATGATGTTCACGCCGATCTGCTCGTCACCTTCCAGCTTCAGCTTATCGAGAGCAGGAAGCGCACGGATGTAGGCCACGCCGCCGCCGGGAACAATTCCCTCTTCCACGGCTGCTCTGGTTGCATTGAGGGCGTCCTCAACACGGGCCTTCTTTTCTTTCATTTCCGTCTCTGTGGCTGCACCGACCTTGATCACGGCAACGCCGCCGACCAGCTTTGCCAGTCTTTCCTGGAGTTTTTCCCTGTCATAATCGGATGTAGTTTCTTCAACCTGCGCTCTGATCTGCTTGACTCTTCCTTCCAGGGCTGCCCGGTCACCGGCGCCGTCGATAATGGTGGTATTATCCTTATCGATGGTAATTCTCTTCGCACGGCCCAGATCTTCGATTTTCGTGTTTTCAAGTTTGGCGCCCATATCTTCGGAAATCATCTTGCCGCCGGTCAGGACGGCGATGTCTTCCAGCATGGCCTTTCTTCTGTCGCCGAATCCCGGGGCCTTTACAGCGGCCACATTGAGGGTTCCACGAATCTTGTTGACAACGAGGGTTGCCAGCGCTTCGCCTTCGATGTCTTCCGCGATGATCAGGAGGGGCTTGCCCATCTTTGCGATCTGCTCAAGAATGGGAAGGAGGTCTTTCATGGAGCCGATTTTCTTTTCATTGATAAGAATGAAGCAATCTTCCAGATTGACTTCCATTTTTTCCGCATTGGTTACGAAATATGGAGATACATACCCTCTGTCAAACTGCATACCTTCGACGATTTCCAGCTCCGTCTCCAGTCCCTTTGCCTCTTCTACGGTGATAACGCCTTCTTTCCCGACCTTCCCCATGGCTTCGGCAATGATTTCACCGATTGCTTCGTCATTATTGGCTGAAATGGTTCCAACCTGGGCAATTTCTTTCTGGTCTTTCGTCGGCTTGCTGAGTTTTTTCAATTCACTTACAACGGCGGCAACTGCCTTCTCGATGCCCCGTTTGAGATCCATCGGATTGCTGCCTGCGGCAACCGTCTTTGCCCCTTCCCTGTAAATAGCCTGGGCCAGAATGGTGGCTGTCGTGGTTCCGTCACCCGCCACATCGCTTGTCTTGCTGGCCACTTCCTTGACCATCTGGGCACCCATATTCTCGAACTTGTCTTCGAGTTCAATTTCCTTGGCTACGGTCACACCGTCTTTCGTCACCGTCGGAGCGCCATAGCTCTTATCCAGGATGACATTTCTTCCCTTAGGGCCAAGGGTTACCTTAACCGCATCTGCAAGGGTATTGACACCCTTGAGAATCGATTTTCTTGCTTCTTCATCATATTGAAGTATCTTTGCACCCATCTAACTTATCCTCCTTATTGTCATTACTTTTCAATGATTCCCAGAATGTCGTCTTCTCTCATGATGAGATGTTCCACACCCTCAATTTTCACTTCCGTACCAGCATATTTACTGAAGAGAACCCGGTCACCGGCTTTGACGTCAAGCTTGATCAATTTTCCGTCATCTGCGGTTTTTCCTTTGCCTACGGCGACGACTTCACCTTCGACAGGTTTTTCTTTGGCTGTATCGGGGATGATGATTCCACCTTTTGTCTTCTCCTCTTCCTCCAACCGCTTAATAATCACCCTATCCTGTAATGGTCTGATCTTCATGCTACTAACCTCTCCTTTCTTCATTATACTTTAATATTAAAAGACAATATTATCCCTCCACGGGTCAGGCCATAAAATATACATCAATTCCATCATGTCAAGGGATGGTTAACAAAAATTTGCGGGAGCGGAGGGGCAGGATTTTTTTGTCCGGATTATTTGCTATGAATGACTCCCCCGGTAAACCGGGAAATGTAGGGATATGGTCGTGCCGGCGCCCATTCTGCTTTCAATTTCTATCCTGCCTTGGTGGGCTTTCATGAGATGCTTGACAATTGAGAGCCCCAAGCCGGTGCCTCCCAATTCTCTTGACCGCGCCCTGTCCACACGATAAAATCGTTCTCCTAATCTGGGCATTTCACTTTTCGGTATTCCGACGCCGGTATCAACCACCTGGATGACCACATAATCTTTACCTTCTTCATATGCCTTGATGGTTACACTTCCTCCGTCGGGTGTAAATTTAACGGCGTTATCGATAACATTCAGAAGAACCTGTGCCACCCGGTCCCTGTCCGCGTTAATCATTGGAAGGCATTCGGGAAGGTTTTTGTCGATCTTCAGGTTTTTCTTCTGAGCTCTGCCCTCGAAAATGGGCAGGACATGATCAACAACCTCACCGACAGTCACCCCTTCAAGGCGCAATGTCATCTCACCCAGTTCAATGTTGGAAAGAATCAGAAGACCATCTACAAGACGGTTAAGACGGCGGGCGTTCTCGGCAATGGTGTTGAGAAACGTTTTCGCCGTCCGGCTCTCTTCAATGGCCCCGTCCTGAAGGGTTTCAATGAACCCGATAATGGCGGTAAGGGGGGTCTTTATTTCATGGGTCACATTTGCAACGAAGTCTTCGCGCATCCTCTCTAATTTCTTCAGGCGGGTGATGTCATGAAAAACCATCATTGTTTTCTCTTCATTGCCGGGAAGTCCATAAATCACCGAAATATTGACATTCATAATAACAGGATTTTCGTCGCCGAGGCTGATCTCCCGTGAAATCGGGCATTTTGTTTCATCGAATATTTCCAGAGCGTTCTGCAAATCAAGATTCCTGAATGCCTCAAGCGACGTCTTGCCGATGACGTCAACGGAATACCGCCGCCCGATAATGTCATTCATTCCCTTATTCATTAACTCGATACGTTTTTGATTGTTCAGAACGACCACGCCCTCGATCATGCTGGCAAAGGCGGACTCGAGCTTCCCCCTCTCCTCATCGGCATACCGAACTTTCTCCCGATATTGATCAACCATGCAGTTGATATTTTTTGCCAGTTGCCCAATCTCGTCGTCTGATTCCACCAGAAGCGTACCGGGGTTTTCGCCATCGCATATTTTTTGAGTATATGAGCCGATTTTCCGGATGGGCGATACAAACTTCCGGGAAAACAGAAAAGCCATAATCAGAGATGATGCTGTAATGATTAGAATAAACCAGTACATGGCATGATATATCTGATCCATCGATCTTTTCACCTCAAATAGGGGTCTTGCGAGGCGAATGTAGCCTTTTAATTCAGAACCATTCATGATCGGTGATGCGACATAGAACATATCCACACCCAGGGAATGGCTGAAACGGATCGCTTCGCCATGCCCCTTGATTCTTACCTCCTGAATTTCCGGGCGGTTCAGATGACTTTCCATCTCCGATGTGTTTTTCTCCGAGTCCACAATCACTGTACCGGAAGGATCCACCAGGGTAATCCGGGCATGGGATATATCGGCCAGGGTCTTTATTTTGTTTTCAATTTCATTTCCCGGCATCATCGCCATGATACGCGACCGCGCTGTCAGATCTTCCTTTACTTCCCTGATGAATGAGACTTCGATCTGCTGAATCATGAAAAAGCTCATGCCCACAAGAGCAAGGACGATCATCAAGAGATAACTGCCGAATACCTTTTGGAACAGACTGCTTTTCAACCTACTCCTCCCGGGGGTCGCAAATCGCTCCGTGTCTCACGCTTTTGCCCGTAACCATGTATACCACCATATCGGCAATACCGACCGCGTGGTCGGCAATCCTTTCAAGGCTCTTGGATACATGGGAAATGATCAGCGCCCTGTGAATCGTCCGGACATCTTCCATCATATAGGTAAGAAGTTCCCTGAATATCTGGTCATTGAGATCATCTATCGTCTCATCCTCCATCCTGACCTTGTTTGCCAGATCGACGTTTTCATGAACCAGAGAATCGAGGCTCTCTCTGATCATCCCCTGTGCAATTTCGGCCATCCGGGGAATGTCAATATACGGTTTCATCTGCGGCTCTTCATTCAAAATGATTGCTTTTTCCGCGATATTGACCGCCATGTCGCCGATTCTTTCCAGGTGGCCATTAATTTTGATGGCCGTCGTGATAAACCTCAAATCACGTGCTGTCGGTTGCCTCAAAGCCAGAACACGAATACACTTCTCTTCAATTTCAATATCCAGCTGATCGATATCGTCATCATCGCAAACGACTTTTCGCGCCAGCTCCGTGTCTCTGTCCA
This sequence comes from Deltaproteobacteria bacterium, assembly GCA_037143735.1. Classification (GTDB taxonomy): domain Bacteria; phylum Desulfobacterota; class Syntrophia; order Syntrophales; family UBA2185; genus JAPLJQ01. The sequence continues at coordinate 16,396 of JBAWYD010000001.1, read as the reverse complement.
TGAGAGATTTGATTGACCGTTCAATACCCTTTTCTACCAGGGCGCCCAGGTAAAGGAGCCCCTCCTTTATTTCCTGGAGTTCTCGTTCATATTCTTTACTGGTGTGCCGTCTTTCTTCCATTTTGTCACCTCATCAACCGAATCGACCCGTAATATAATCTTCCGTCTGCTTCACGTCGGGATTGGTAAAAATCTTTTCTGTGGCATTGAACTCAATCAGCTTGCCTATATAGAAAAAACCTGTAAATTCCGAAACACGCGCTGCCTGTTGCATGTTGTGCGTCACGATGATGATCGTGTAATATTTCTTCAGTTCGTCAATCAGCTCCTCAATCTTCGCGGTGGAAATAGGATCCAGCGCCGACGTCGGTTCGTCCATGAGAAGGACATCGGGCTTCATGGCCAGAGCCCGGGCGATGCAGAGCCTCTGCTGCTGACCGCCGGACAGGGTCATGGCGGACCGGTTCAAAATATCCTTTACTTCATCCCACAGGACAGCCTGTTTCAGACTATGTTCAACGAGGGCTTCGAGATCGCTCTTTGTCGTGATGCCCGATAGCTTCGGTGCGAACGTGATATTGTTCAATATGGACTTCGGAAAGGGATTTGGCTTCTGGAAAACCATGCCGATTCTCTGGCGAATCTCTACCGGGTCCACATCAGGGTCATAGATATTCCGGTCCTCAAAGAGGACCTCCCCTTCTACCCTGGTGCCGTCGATCAGATCGTTCATCCTGTTGAGAAGCCGCAGAAGGGTCGATTTTCCACAGCCGGACGGTCCGATCAGGGCGGTGACTCGCTTTGTCTCAAAATTAATCGTAATGTTCGTCAGGGCCCTGAACGAACCATAGAAGAAATCCACATCCCTCGTTTTTATTATAAAGTTTTTTTCCACCGTTACCACCTTTTTTTCCTTCTCATCGTGCTGCGAATAATGATGGCGATCAGATCGATTCCCAACACCAGAGCCACCAGTACCAGTACCGTACCATACTGAAGCGGCCTTGTCTGTTCGATGTGCGTACCGGCCGTTGCCAAGACATAGATATGATAAGGCAGTGCCATGACCTCATCAAAAATTGATTTCGGCAGAATCGCCGTGAAAAAGGCCGCCGCCGTGAACATGATGGGCGCGGTTTCTCCTGCTGCCCGGCCGACACCCAGGATGGCGCCCGTCAGGACGCCGGGCATCGCCGCCGGCAGGACAATCCGGTAGATGGTCTGCCATTTGGATACGCCCAGGGCCAATGATGCCTCGCGGAATGTCTGCGGTACTGCTTTCAAGGCCTCTTCCGAGGCTCCGATGATGGTTGGCAGGATCAAAATCCCCAGGGTTAGCGACCCGGAGAGGATGCTGGAGCCGAATTTGAGAAAGACAACAAAAAATCCCAGACCGAAAAGTCCGAAGACCACCGAGGGCACTCCGGCAAGGCAGTTCACCCCGACGCGGATGACGCGTATGAAGATCCCTTTCTTTGCATATTCCGAAAGGTAGATAGCGGAAACGACGCCCAGGGGCAAAGCGACGGAGATGGCTCCTAAGGTCAGGTAGAGGGTTCCGATAATGGCCGGCATGATCCCGCCCCGGGTCATGGAATCCGTCGGCGGCAGGGTCAGAAAATCCCAGGTGATGGCTTGAAAACCTTGAAAAAAAATATAGACAAGTATCCCTACCAGGGAAAGGGTGATGACCAATGCAGACAGGCGCACCACGGTAAAAAAAATCGTCTGCTTGAAATAACGCCACTTCATAGCGTTCCTGAACCTACTTCCTTGAATTTATTAGAGATGTAATCGGCAATCAGATTAAAAGCAAGTGTGACAAAAAACAGGACGATACCCGTGGCAAACAGAGCGTGGTAATGACCGCTCCCGAAAGGCGCTTCGCCCATCTCCGCAGCGATGCTTGCCGGCATGGGTCTCACAGGATCGAATATGCTCTCGGGAATAGCGGCTGCACCTCCGGCAACCATCAACACGACCATGGTCTCACCAATGGCTCTGGCCATACCAAGAATGACGGCTGTCGAAATACCGGAAAGAGCCGCCGGCATGATAACCTTTATTATTGTTTCAAATTTTGTCGCCCCCAGGGCATAGGAGGCTTCCTTGAACTCTCTCGGCACCGCGTACAGGGCGTCTTCCGAAATGCTCGATATGGTGGGAATAGCCATAATCGCCAGCATGACCGAAGCATTGATGATATTCAGTCCCGTCGGCAGATCAAAGGTTTCCTGCATCCAGGGCGCGACAATGACCATGCCGAAAAAACCGAGCACGACGGAAGGAAGACCAGCCAGGAGTTCAATAATCGATTTCAGGACCTCTTTAATGGCGGACGGGGCAATCTCCGAGATGTAAATGGCAGACATCACGCCCAGGGGCACCGCTATCAGGCAGGAAAACAGAGTGACCAACAGGGAGCCGACAATAAGCGGCCAGATCCCGTATTCAGGCGGATCGTAGGTTGGATACCAGGCTGAGCCAAAGATAAATTTGGATACAGAGATCTCCTGGAAAATGGGAATGCCCTCCCGGAACAGGAAAAAAACGATGAGTCCCAGGAGGAGCACAGACATAAATGCTATAAATGCAAAAATATTCTTAATAAAGATTTCTCTGAAATAACTTGTCACAATTCGCCTTCTGGATCTTACGACGGATTATCCGGAATACCTACTTTTTCCCCTTTTTCGACTTCTCTTTTGTTCCTGCGAGTGGGACAAAACCTTCCTTCGCAACCAGCTTCTGGCCCGCCGGGCTCAACACGAACTTGATGAATTTTTCCACACCCCCTGCCGGCTGGCCGTTGGTGTACATGTACAGGGGTCTTGCAACGGGATATTCCTTCGAGATGGCTGTTTTTGCCGAAGCCTGAACGCCATTGACCGTCAGGGGTTTTACCGATTTGTTTAAATACCCCAATCCGATATAGCCGATGGCGTATCTGTTTTTAGAGATGGCCTGCACAATCGCGCCATTGGACGCCTGTAACTGGGCCGTGGGCGCTACCTTGGCCTTGTTGAGGACCATCTCCGCCCAGGCCTCAAAGGTGCCGGAGCTGCTGTCTCTGGAGATGACAACGATTTTCAGATCGTCACCGCCCACTTCTTTCCAGTTTTTGATCTTGCCCTGGTAGATCTGGCTCAACTGGTCGATGGTCAGGTTTATGACCTTGTTTTTCGGATTAACAATCGGAGTAATCGCGTCGATCGCGACGATCGTGGCAACCGGATTGACCCCTTTCGATTTCGCCAATTCCACTTCCTTGCCCTTGATTTCCCGTGATGAATTTGCAATGTCCGTCGATTTATCGATCAGGGCCTTGATGCCTTCGCCGGAACCGCCCCCGGACAGCGATATATTGACACCCGGATTCGCCTTCATATAGGCTTCCAGTGTCGCCTGGGCAAGGGGAAGGACGGTTGTCGAGCCCTTGATGACGATTTTTTCGGCGCACACCGCACCCGCGCTGAACAACAGGCACAATGAACCCAACAACAATTGTTTTAATAATTTGCTCATTTTTTCCTCCTCGTTTTTTCTTACATCATAAAGGATAAATGTTACAGCTTGATGACATAATTGTTAAAACCTGATGACCTGCTGAAAAAAATGATATCTGGCGTCGATTTCATGGAATGCATGGTTCATTATTTAAAAAGCGATCAAAGTAAAATATATGGCAGCTGAAATAAATGCCGCTATGGGTATGGTCAATACCCAGGCCCAGACGATATTTCCTGCAACCCCCCATCGGACGGCCGTCAGCCGTTTCGTGGCGCCCACTCCCATAATGGCGCCTGTGATCGTATGGGTCGTGCTTACGGGAATGCCTGCCGCCGTAGCGCCAATAATGGAGATGGCAGCCGCAGTCTCTGCACAAAACCCTCCCATGGGCTCAAGTTTTGTGATCTTCGTTCCCATGGTCTTGACAATCCGCCATCCTCCCATCATCGTCCCCAACGCGATAACAAGATAACAGGCAAACTCAACCCAGTAAGGAATATAAAATGTTGATCCCAGATAGCCGCTGCTGAACAGAACGACGGCAATGATCCCCATTGTTTTCTGCGCATCGTTCATACCGTGACTGAGGCTGAAAATGGCGGCAGAAAACAACTGGAACCTTCTAAATATTCTGTCCGCTCCCGCCACCGTCGAGTACCGGGAGAAATTTAACGTCACGACCATTAACAGCAATCCGAGACTCAGGCCGATGATGGGGGAAAGAACAATAAAACTCGCTGTTTTAATGATGCCCTTCCAGACCAGCACCTCCGTTCCACCTTTCACGAGACCAGCTCCGATAAGGCCGCCTATCAGGGCATGGGAAGAACTGCTGGGCAGACCCAGCCACCACGTGATGAGGTTCCAGGTTATGGCCCCGCCCAGAGCGGATAAGATAAGCCTGTTATCCACAATGGCGGGATTAATAATTCCCGTACCGACTGTCTTTGCCACCTGAACGCCGACAAAAAAGACAGCCACAAAGTTGAAAAAGGCCGCCATTATGACGGCGTTTCGGGGGCTCAGCACACGGGTTGAAACGATTGTGGCAATTGAATTTGCAGAGTCATGAAAACCGTTAATGAAGTCAAAGATGAGAGCTATGAAAACGACGAAGATAACGGTTGCCAGCGGGTAACTATCCATACAGGTTTTCCCTCATAATGATAATATTGTTCCAGTGAAGGCGATTGGCTACACCGGCAAACAATCTTCGGCAGACACTACCAGTTAATTGTTACAGTTTGATGACAGGATCGTGAAAAATCGGTGAATTTGTCCGAAGCAAATCAATAAACCTTTCTGAAAAAGTGACAGACTCATGTGACCCCTGAAGGGGTTCATGCAGCGAACTTATAACCGATCCCTCTGACGGTAAGAATATATTGCGGATTTTCCTTGTCTGTTTCAATTGCGGCTCTCAAGCGGCTGATGTGTACATCCACCGTCCGGGGCTCCACAAAGGCTTCGTCTCCCCAGACATAATCCAGGAGTTGATCCCGGGTATAAACCCTGCCGGGATGCTGCGTCAGAAAACGGAGCAGTTTGATTTCCGTCGGACTCATTTCAATCCTTCTGCCGTCCACGGTAACCTCATAAGTCTCGTAATTCATGTGGAGGCCTTTAAAATGAAATGTCTCTGTTTTAGCTGTCTTTGAACGCTCATCCCATCTTCGCAGGACGGCACGGACTCTGGCAATCAACTCTCTGACACTGAACGGCTTGGTGATGTAATCATCCGCCCCTATTTCCAGGCCCAGAATCTTGTCCGTCTGATCGGATCGCGCCGTCAGCATGATAATGGGCAGGGTTTCCGTGTCCGGATTTTTCCGAATGAACCGGCACACATCCAGCCCCCGGACACCGGGAAGCATCAAATCAAGGATGATCAGGTCAGGTTTCTTAGCCTTTGCAAGACCAAGGGCCGCCTCTCCATCATAGGCCCTGAGCGTCGCGAATCCTTCCTTTTCAAGATTGTATGCAATGAGATCGACAATATCTTTTTCGTCATCCACGATCAGAACTTTTTTCTGCATAACCATCAGCTTCTAAAACAAGTGTTCCAGCAATTCTTTTACGTTATTGATCCTTATGAGATCCATCTTCTTTTCCACGGACCCGACCTTTGAGAAGGTCCTGGGGAGAATGCAGCGGGTGAATCCCATGCGGGCGGCTTCTTTGATCCGCGTTTCCATCTGGGAGATCCCTCTTATCTCGCCGGTGAGACCCACCTCGCCGAAAACGGCAATTCCCGGATCGATGGGCCGGTCCAGAAAACTGGAGGCCATGGCGGAAACGATCCCCAGATCGATGGCAGGTTCATTGACCTTGATGCCGCCGGCCACATTGATAAAGATGTCATGGTTACTGAGGTGTAATCCGCATACTTTGTCCATAACGGCAACCAGGAGGGACACCCGATTAGGGTCGACCCCGATGGCGGTACGTCTCGGCATGCCAAAATTCGTCGGATTGACGAGTGCCTGAATTTCAATAAGGATCGGCCGGGTGCCCTCCATGCTCGGCACCACAACGGAGCCCGCCGCCCCTTCCGGTCTTTCCGTCAGAAAAAAAGCGGAGGGGTTGGATACTTCCGAGAGTCCGCTGTCTCTCATCTCAAAGACGCCGACTTCATTGGTCGGTCCGAAACGGTTTTTTATGCCCCGGACGATCCGGTAAGCGTGGCCCGAATCCCCCTCGATATAGAGGACGGTGTCCACCATGTGCTCCAGAACTTTCGGCCCGGCGATGGACCCGTCCTTGGTCACATGGCCGATCAGAAAAACGGGAATGCCCGTCTTCTTTGAAAGCAGAATGAGCTTCCCGGATGATTCCCTGACCTGTCCCACACTGCCGGGAGCCGACCCGAGAGCAGACGTGTAAACCGTCTGAATGGAATCCACTACAACTGCCTTCGGCGATATGTCTTTAATATGGCGGGTGATATTTTCAAGGGCGATTTCAACGAGGACCAGGAGATTCCCCGATGAAGCCCCGATTCTTTTTCCCCGGAGCTTGATCTGCTTTGCCGATTCTTCTCCGGTAACATACAGCACCTTCAGATTCTGGAGGGCCAGATTCTGGAGGATCTGAAGCAGAAGGGTCGATTTTCCGATACCGGGATCACCGCCGACCAGTGTCACGGAACCGTTGACGATGCCGCCCCCGAGCACCCTGTCCATCTCGACCATCCCCGTGGAGATCCTTTCTTTCTCATCGGCAACGATATCCTCTATCGGTAGGGGAGCTTCATTGAAGGGAATCTCGGATGACATGGCGGGATCGGCGGAACGTACTTCCTCTTCGACGAACTGGTTCCATTCATTGCAGGAGGGACATTTGCCCAGCCATTTCGAAGACTGATGCCCGCAATTCTGACAGAAAAACTGAGTCTTGATTTTTTTCAATCGAAAGGTCTCCTTAAATTCCAAAATATCCTATACACGTTCTTTGGCCTTCCGATAGGCCGTCTTTTTGTCTCGTTTCCCCACGGCATAAACAGTCGGGGTGTTTGTTTCATCGTCAACGACATAGATCAGACGCAGCCCCACGACACGAAGCTTAATCTTGTACGTATTTACCAATCCACTGACCTTGTCCGCCTCAACCTTCGGATTTTCAAGACGTTTAGACAGTTTCTTTTTGAATTGTTCCCTTATCGGCCTGTCCAGCTTACCCCATTCCCTAAGAGCGGATTCCTTGAATTCAAGGTTATAACTCATCAAGAGATACCCGGACTGTCTTATCCCTTTTCCGCTCCTTGACAATCCTTGCGATTTCCAGATCGTCCAGTTTTTCCAGCATGGCCTCAAACGTATCCGCCGGAACAATATAAGCGGAAGGTCTGTTGTTCTTCAGTATAGCTACAGGCGCCCCCTCAGCCTCCTTGATGATTGCCGAAGGGTTTTTTTTCAGGTCCGTGATGCTGACAGACGATTTTGCCAGTAGATAATCCATACACATGCCTCCAATATAAAACCATTATTTGATACTCAATATAGGTTATTTTCAACGAGGCGTCAAGAAGAATCCTTTTTAAGGGCACCGGGGTCCAAAACCCTCACCTCCTGGGATCCGCTATCAAGTTTCTTTTCCACTTTATCAGATTTCGCGCACATATCTCACCCGACATGAGGGACTTAATTAGAGAGGAGTTCGCCGCGCGAACTACTTTTACTCATTGTTATTATTAATCAAATAGCGAGCATGCCCTCGGTTTTCATGTCAGTTTATTGCTCGGCACGTTTTGTGATCCGTTGTCCCATTTTCCCTAAGCAATCGGCCATCCGCCGAAGTCGTTTATCGCAACCACGTATCCAGACGCGCCCTTTGGTGTCTCCACGCGGCTCTGCGTAGCGCACGGGTTCATCCGGGTGATGCGAACTTTTGAGTTGATACCCTGTTGAAGTGAGCTTCGACTGACAACAAAGCAATAATGCCGGTGAGCAAAATGTTATGAAAATTTACGATTGAAATGATTGATCCACAACGCCAGTGCTCTCCGTCAACTTGACAGCGGACGGTCATGTCGTACGTAGGCAGCACATTGTTGGCCAATTTCATTCTTCGCCATTCTCATCGTCGTCTGGTTCCTCGTAGTTGAACTCGACTTTGCTTTGTCTGACGATCTCGGTCATGATGTTGCCAAGGTAGCCTTGGGATATGCCTGCCCTGAAGCGCTCTTGCAGTATTGGTATGTTGATGACCTCTTCAATGCAAGCCATGTACTTCTCTACAATGGCCTTAACAGAGTACTGGCGCTCTGCGCCTTCACGTAGTTTCTTGAGAAGATCATCTGAGGATTCCACGGCTTTGATGACAAAGGTTATCGGATACCGCTCGATTTTATCGATATCCAAGAAATATTTCCGTACATCGAGCGTCTCCGTGACCTGAAAGAAACGCCCCAGTGGCGTCATCACGAAATCAATGCCGCCGTCGTTGGCATTTGTGCGTCCGGTCTTGTAGAGAATCAGAGGTGATTTTTCCAAATCATCCAACTGAAAACCGAAATAGACTGTTTGATCGTGATAGAAGTATTTCAAAATGGCATAACTGACGATCTCAAATATGCGGGCATCAACATTTGGAGCCAACAGTCCAAGAACAAATCCTTCCACCTTGTCGTTCTTCTGTTTGGAAATGCCACGCAGTTGTTCGCAGGTCTTAATGAATCCGGCAAATGATGCCTGTTTCGCCTTGGCGTATGCGTTTATGATCTCGATGATGGCTTCGGCGATGTCGAACATCTTCTTTCCGAGCGAAAGCACGACGAGTCTGCGGTTTATCCAGTACCTACGAGTCTCAACCACTCTTAGAATTGGCTGCGCGTCCACTTGTGGGAAGAACTTGCGGAATTCACCATTCAACCGGTCATTCAGACCGTGGTTCTGCAACTTACTTCCAAACGGTAACTCGCGTTGCCGCTTGAAGAGTTTCGAAAATTGCGCACCAGCGTATTTCGAGTAATCCCCTTTCTTATGAAAACCATGCGCCACGTAGTCTTCCACCAGCACATAGATCGCGTAGAGATTTGCGAAACTGCTTCTTGCCTTTGAACCACGCGTGGCGGAAACTGTCTTGAGGTTAATGTACTGAAGAAGCGGACTCTTCTCAAAAAGGTCTTGTGAGGCGTCTCCGAAGTGCCGAGTAAGCACCTCGCTAATCACCGGTGTGAAGTCGTGCTCCATTGTGTCCGCCTTTCAAAGATCGCCAAATGTTGTTGAGCAGGCGATTCTTGTTGTTCGTATGTCTTCGGTTCACGCCGCAGGACTTCTCCATTGTATTGTTCCTGAATGGCCAAACGGCGAAGTCCGATTTTCACGTACTCCTCCTCGGCCTCGATGCCGATGGAATCGCGCCCCAAAATCTGCGCGACTGACGAAGTTGTGAATGTACCGGAAAACGGATCAAGTACAAGATCGCCAAGATTTGAACTCGCCCTTACTATTCTGTCCAGCAGAGCTGTCGGTTTCTGCGTGGGATGGTTTTCGTATTCGTCCATTCGATACCTGACTCGCGGAATGTTCCAGACGTTTCCCGGAACTTTCTTGCTGTTGTACATGGTCGGGACAGGTTTTCGGTAGTCGATCAACTTACGAGTTGCACCGGTGCGTGCTTCGACAAGGATGTCATCTGCGTTGAAGGTGTAGCTATCTTTGTCCTTAACGCAATACAGGATGGGTTCGTAAAGCGAACCGAAGTAATTGCGGGCCTGTACCCCGGAACTGTCATACGCCCATACGATGCGAGACAGAATGTTGAGGCGTTGACGGAGAAAGATGTCGAAGTATGGCATATTCTGGGTTGCGGTCATCACGTAGAGACTACCATTGGGCTTGAGTTTCGAGATACAGAGTTCAAGCCATTGGTAACACCATGACAGATATGCCTCGTCGGAGGGCCAGCGATCCTTGCGACCGTTGAAGTTCTTGCCGATATTGTAGGGTGGGTCGGCAAAAACTAAATCAACGGAACCGTCTGGAATCTCGTTGCTCAGTGCCTCGATGGCGTCTCCCCATATGATTGCGTGCCCGTTCTTCTCAAAAAGGTTCATGTGCTTACCCTATCACGGTCAGACTGTCTCTGCTATCGTTTCTTCTCGGCCAACAAATTATTCTAAAGTTTCCTGATGACTTCCCCGCCCCACGGGAACCTTCAGGGCTCTATGCAATGACCATTTATCTGCTGTCTTTGCACTCGCAAACTACCATCTTCCCGCCATCCATATCACAATTTTTTTGAAATAACATTGTTGATAACGAATTGAAATCCTGCATCTCCATCTGGAGTGACGATTTGTTGAGGAAGTACGCATCAACCGGATGAACCGTATTTAAAATCCTTGTCAAATTACTATCTAAACATTCCTCTTAAAAAGCCTCCTCGATCCCCCCCTACAAAATGGAACTAACTACGCTATGTCAAAGTATTGTCCGGACATATGTCTTTTTCTTGTCTCAGTCAGTATGAAACCAAAAATTCTTGAGTAATCATTTCAATGCTGATATACATCTATGTCTATTTTTACAAAAAGTGAGGGACATTATCGCCATGCATAATCCAAATTTCAGTTCCGGTCCATGCAGCAAGAGGCCAGGCTGGAGCCTTGAAGTCTTAAAAGAAACCCCGGTGGGCCGGTCTCACCGATCAGCCCTCGGCAAGGAAAGACTGGCAAAGGCCATCAGAGAGACAAAGAAGATTCTGGAGATTCCCGCAGATTATCTGGCCGGGATACTGCCGGGCTCGGATACGGGTACATTTGAAGCTGCCATGTGGAGTCTTCTGGGACCCCGGCCGGTTACGGTTCTGGTATGGGAAAGCTTTTCCGAAGGATGGGCCACGGACATCACCAAACAGCTTAAACTGAATCCAACCGTTTTAAAAGCCGAATACGGCAAAATTCCGGATCTTAAAGCCATCGACTGGTCTTGCGATGTTGTCTTTGTTGCCAACGGCACAACGAGCGGGGTTAAAATTCCGAACTGGGACTGGATTCCGCAGGATCGTGAAGGTCTCTCCATATGCGACGCCACCAGCGCCGCTTTTGCCATGCCCATCGACTGGTCGAAAGTGGATGTCCTGACCTTTTCCTGGCAGAAATGCCTCGGCGGGGAAGCGGCGCACGGCATGCTGGTTCTGAGCCCCAGGGCCGTTGCCCGTATCGAATCCTATGACCCCCCCTGGCCCCTTCCCAAAATATTCCGGATGAAAAAGGGAGGGAAAATCAACCTGAGTATATTTGAGGGGGATACCATCAATACCCCGTCCATGCTCTGCGTGGAAGATTACCTCGATGCACTCAACTGGGCGGGAGAAATGGGACTGAAAGGTCTTATCGAAAGGAGTCAGTCCAATCTCCGGATCATCGAGGCGTGGGTGGAAAAAAACGACTGGATTGATTTTCTTGCCGACAGCCGTGACATCCGGTCCAATACGTCCGTCTGCCTGAACGTCGTAAGCGAAAAAGTGAAGTCTCTGCCTGAAGAGGAACGCACAAAATTTCTTAAAGGGATTTCCGCTGAACTGAGCAAAAAGAACATGGCTCATGATATCAATGCGTACAAGGACGCCCCGCCGGGATTCCGCTTCTGGTGCGGCCCGACTATCGAACGGGAAGACATCACGTCTGCCCTCCTGGAACTTGAAACTGTTTATTATCAAAAAATCAAAGAAATATGAGTGACGAAATTAAAATCTTTCATGAGCAGTGTTGAAGGAGATCCCCTATGATAAAAAAAGTTCTTGTGAGCGATACCCTGTCTGTAGAAGGTATAGAAATATTTAAGAATACACCGGGAATCGAGGTGGATGTCATGACGAACCTCACACCGGATGAACTCAAGGGCGTCATTAAAGACTATGACGGGCTGGCCATAAGGAGTGCAACCAAGGTCACCAGGGAAATTATCGACTGCGCTGAAAAGCTTACCGTCATCGGAAGGGCCGGCATCGGCCTCGACAATGTGGACATAGTGGCAGCAAGCAAGCGGGGAATCGTCGTCATGAACACCCCGGGGGGGAACACCATCACCACGGGGGAACACGCCATTGCCATGATGCTCTCCCTTGCCAGAAAGATCCCCCAGGCGACGGCGTCCATGAAAGCGGGAAAGTGGGAAAAAAACAAGTTCATGGGCAACGAGTATTTTAACAAGACCCTCGGCATCATCGGCATCGGTCGTGTCGGGACCATTGTCGCCGATCGGGCGCTGGGACTGAAGATGAATGTGATTGCCTATGATCCTTTCATTTCCCCCACCGCCGCCGAGAAAATGGGAATTACCCTTGTCGCCATCGACGACCTTTTGAAAAAGTCCGATTTCATCACCGTTCACACACCCAGCACAAAAGACACGAAAGGACTGATCAACGCCGCAGCCTTTGCGAAAATGAAAAAGGGCGTTTTCATCATCAACTGCGCACGGGGGGGTATTGTCGTCGAGAAGGATCTTTATGACGCCCTTGTCTCCGGAAAAGTTGCAGGCGCGGCCCTCGACGTCTTTGAAGAAGAGCCGACAAAAAACACGGATCTCGTGGCTCTCGAAAACGTCATCTGCACGCCCCACCTGGGGGCCTCAACCGATGAGGCCCAGATCAACGTGGCCATCGCCATCGCCGAACAGATTGCCGGTTTCCTGACAAAAGGGGAAATCAGAAACGCCGTTAATTTCCCGTCGGTCAGCGCGGAGCTTCTGAGCGTTATCCAGCCCTACGTTAATCTTGCGGAAAAACTGGGGAGATTCGATGCCCAGATCATCAAGGGAGGCATCAAGGAGGTCATCGTGGAATACAGCGGTGAAATCCTGAATTACAATGTGGCGCCCATCACCATCTCGCTCCTTAAGGGATTGCTGACACCCATTCTCAATGAAAACGTCAACTACATCAATGCACCCGTCATTGCCAGAGATCGGGGGATCAGGGTTGTCGAGTCAAGAAGCAGCGAAGTCGGGGATTACACAAGCATGATATCCCTCACCGTCAAGACATCCGAGGGAAAGAGCTGTACGGCGGGCACCATTTTCGGAAGACAGGAACCGAGAATCGTCAGGATCAACAAATTTACCGTCGAGATCATTCCGGAAGGCCACATGCTCGTTGTGTCAAACTACGACAAACCGGGCGTCATCGGCAACATCGGAAACACCCTCGGGGCCAACAAGGTCAATATCGCAAGACTTCATCTGAGCCGGGAAGCGGTTGACAAACAGGCCCTCGTTGTCCTGACGACGGACACCATGGTATCCGAAGATGTTCTCAACAAGCTTCAGAGTCTGCCCAATATCATCTCAGTTACCCAACTGGAGATGTAATCAGGAGGAAATACATAAATGGCAAATGTTGCAATTATTGGAACCCAGTGGGGTGACGAAGGCAAGGGGAAGGTCGTTGACCTGTACGCCCAGGATGCCGATGTCATTGCTCGATTCCAGGGCGGGAACAACGCGGGGCACACCCTCGTCGTGAAGGGTCAACAGACGATTCTTCATCTGGTCCCCTCCGGAATCCTGCACGACTGGAAAATCTGCATTATCGGAAACGGGGTCGTCGTCGATCCGAAGGTCCTGATAGAAGAGATTGAACAGCTCAAAAGCCGGGGTGTTTTACCTCCCAATACGAGACTGTTTGTAAGTGAAAAAGCCCACGTGATCATGCCTTATCACCGCAGAATCGATGTTGCCCGTGAGTCCCACGGGATGGGTAAGAAAATCGGAACGACGGGAAGGGGCATCGGACCCGCCTACGAAGATAAGATCGCAAGGGTCGGCATCCGAATCTGTGATCTTCTGGATGAAGAGGTATTCCGTGAAAAGCTGAACCGGAATATCGACGAAAAGAACTTTTACCTCACGAGACTTTTTCAGGAAGAACCCCTGGATAAGGAAGCTATTTACAGAGAATACCGGACGTATGCAGACCGTATCAGGCCCTATGTGGCCGATACATCGATCATTATGAATGATGAAATCCGGAAAGGGAAAAAAATCCTCTTTGAGGGCGCCCAGGGATCACACCTCGATATCGATCACGGCACTTTTCCCTATGTGACGTCCTCCAATACCGTGGCAGGCAACGCCGCCTGCGGAACCGGCGTCGGCCCGTCCGCCGTCACCGCCGTCGTCGGAATCTGCAAGGCATACACGACCCGTGTGGGAGAAGGGCCTTTTGTAACCGAATTGACCTGCGAAATCGGAGACAGCATACGCGAGGTAGGGCAGGAATATGGTGCCACGACGGGAAGAAAACGCCGCTGCGGCTGGCTCGACATGGTCCTTGTCCGGCAATCCGTGCGGTTATCCGGTATAACGGGCATTGCCCTGACAAAACTCGATGTTCTGACCGGCCTTGAAAAGTTGAAGATTTGCGTCGGTTACAAAACCTCGCGGGGAGAATTCACCGAGTCATTACCTTCAAATCCGCGACTCCTGGCCCAGTGCCAGCCCATTTATGAGGAAATGGCCGGATGGACGGAAGATATTACAAAAGCCACGCATGTCGAAGAGCTTCCTCAGAATACCAGACGATACATCGAAAGGCTGGAAGTTCTTGCCGGCGTAAAGCTGGTTCTCGTTTCCGTCGGTGCGGGGAGGGAGGAAACGATTATCCTGAAAAATCCCTTTGACGGCTAACTGCTTTTCTTCTTGACAACCCGCATCACTTATTAGTAGAAGGGCGGGCTTAAAAAAACATTATCACGTGGGCCGTTAGCTCAGTCCGGTAGAGCAGCGGACTTTTAATCCGTTTGTCGCGGGTTCGATTCCCGCACGGCTCACCAAAATATCAAAAAGATATCTCGATCATCCCTTTGTAAAACACCAATCCTGATGAAGTCATAAAACGCCTGAAAGCCCCTGCTTTGTCACTATTGAAACAATAACTTCAGCATCAGCCATGTAACTGTTGTCCCCTGCCCCTCATAGAAACGTCTTTCTTGAGATCGGCGATGAACTCGTCAACGGTCTTTCTGCTTTCGTGTTGCATCAGGATTTCATGAGCCAGATCGCCACATAGCCTTTTGTCATGGTCCGGCGCAAGGTCCCACTTTTTCATGATCCAATCGCCCGGCCGTTTGAAAAAGACAGTGTTCGACATGGGGTTCAGCCACGCAGGATAGTTCATTCCGTCAAGCTTGTCTTTTTGATACTGCGCAGTTTCAAGAATGTATGCGGCTTGTTTCGCATATTCTCTATCGCCGTTTCGGGTCATTTGCCACCAGAACTTCAAAGCCCCCAACGCCGAACGGGAACAGGTAATGGTAGGAACGGCATCGTTCAGATAGGATACCCGAAACGGGTTTTGGCTGTTGAACACCGCGTTCGTTGTGATGAAAAGGCCCAGCGGCTCATCAAACCCAAAGAATTTATGTCCGCTAACGGCTATTGCGTCAAAAGCAAGCTTCTGCTTGTTGATGACATCCTTGAATGGAGAAAATGGTATATAGCCGCCAAAGAGCGCCGCATCCAGCATGGTGTACACAGCGGGCGGATTCGCCCTGCGAAGAGCGGCGTCAATCGCGGGATGATCGTCAATAGCCCCTTTGAACGTAGTCCCAATGGCAACGACCACCAGCGCAGGCTTTGTTGGGTCGATCGCCTTTTCAAAAGCAGATACGTCCATTTGCCCCATAGGAACGGCTGGGATGATCCTCAGTTCGAGGTTTTGCAAATCAGCCAATTTCTTGATGGAGTAATGAGCCTCTTCGGAAACATAAACAATTGGCAACTGCTTTGTCTTGGCCTGAAGGTATTTGACCCCGAAATACATGCCGTGCATATTGCCGTCAGTTCCGCTGTGGGTCACCATGCCCCATGCCTCGCCAGGCTTGAAGCCGAATAATGGCGCGAAATATTCTATGACTTCATTCTCGAAGGCGTGACTGTTCATCAGGGCGCTTTCTTTTCGAGGGTTGCCCACATTGTTCATCGAAACATTGCACAGCCCGGAGTCAACGAACCATTCATAAAAGTCTTTCATGTTGAGGTCCTGATTGATGGGATAGCCCACGGCATAGTGCTTTCGCTTGATCACTTCCTCGGCAAAGGCGTTTAAGCGATTCATAGGAAGGGGGCCTGCAAAGGCGTCGCCGACCATTATCCCCGATGGCCCCTTGGCCATCAGGTCTTTCAGCGTATCGGCTCCTGTCACTCCAACTGCCAGAGCGCCCGCAAGGTTGATAAACTCTCGACGATTCATGATTTACCTCCTACTGATATGAATTTGCTTTAAGCATGCAATACAAGTAACACAAGAAAGGCAATTTTTTGATATTTTTTTTCGCAGTGGAGGTATATGAAGAAGGAAAAGCTAATTAATCGTTTTCACAGGCGAGATGATATGGGACTCATCTGGATCAATGAGGTTTCGGTCAGCTTCGGCGGGCCGC